>JAHDDF010000319.1:4304-4825 GCA_020629475.1 Saprospiraceae bacterium | reverse complement strand
GCGAAACGGAAGACTGTTATTGCCATCTCAATGCTCCATGCCACCACTGTGTGGAAAGACCTTTAGAGTGTGACCGATGCGGTTCTGAATATCAAGCTAGGGAATTATGAAAATTCTATTCACCGTGCTAATACTAGTTGCTTTGATGGTGGCTGATAAACTTGAAAAGAAGTGACCCAAGTAAAACCCAATACCCTAGACAGGCTAATATCAGAAATGCCCAAGGGAGTAAGGGAGGACATCAACACCCGGTTCGAAATGACGGCTGATGTTTTCGCTAAATACCTCGACCTCTTTGACTGGTCTCCCGAATGGCACGGCAGTACCCGTTGGACTTACAAGGACTTCCCCGTAAAAATCATTGACGGGAAATCACTAATAAAAATTACTTCCCATGAATAATACCCCACAGGTAAATACCACCAGATTAATCTACTACAGCACGGGAAATCCTTTCGACCATATCCTGGAGGGCTCTACTATCCCTAAGGAAGAAGCGCAGCTCATTATTTCCAAACGAC
>JAHDDF010000319.1:0-4294 GCA_020629475.1 Saprospiraceae bacterium | reverse complement strand
GTGATGGATGCATAAAAGTTACATTTTTCTTAATCATCACGAAAAGTTCTTTCGAATAGTGTCACTCTTGACTGCTCCTTTTTTTGAGTTTATTACATTATAATCATTCTGATACACACTAATTTCATCAGAGAAAGAACGGAAGGATATTCTACAAGGGTATCGAGATAAAGTACATGAGGTAATTTCTTTCCTTCCCCAAAAAATCGACATCCGTTAAACCCTAGGTCAAAAAAGATTCAAAAAAGACCATTCTTTTCCGCGTACCAACTTGATAGTGAGGTGTTTATATCGCTACTTGCTAGCGTAATCAACAACGATAAACGCTTCAAAATCAAGAAGATGACAGCGCAAGAAATTTTAAACAGCACCAAAACCAAGACCCGCAAAATGCAGCTCCTTTTCGAACTCGGTCACACGAGGACGGAAGTGGCGAGAATGCTCGGCACGGGCTACGGCTTCGTTCAAAACGTATACGCAAGGACTTACCCCGACAGGATCGGAAGAAGGGCAAGGGCAGCGATAGCAAGATACACCCCGACCTTGTTCAACAGGAAATTCGGGATTGAGATAGAATGCTACGGTGTAAATCGCCAGCAATTGATTGAAACCATCAGGGCAAAAGGAATCGCCTGTAATAACGGAAGCAGAAGGGGGCAATCAAATAATTGGAAGATTACCACAGACGGCAGCATAAGCGGACGCAGAGGCGCAGCGGTGGAGGTAGTAAGCCCCATCTTGAGGGGAGCCGACGGCTTGGCACAATTGGAAAAAGTATGCGAAGCCCTCACGGAATGCCGCGCATTGATAAATAAGACCTGCGGACTCCACGTCCACTTCGACGCGAACCACCTCGGCTTGAAACAATGGAAAACGCTCTTCAAGAATTACATCAAAGGCGAAGGCACCATCGACAGCATGATGCCAAGGAGCAGGAGAGGGAACGGAAACCGCTACATTAAATCCATGATAAATAAAACGGGAAGCGCCACAGGAGCCTACGGAAGGATTGAAAGGGCAACGACCTTAAAGGGAATGGCAAGCAGCCTGACGGGAAGGGACAGATATTACAAGCTCAACGTGGAAAGCTTCTTCCGCCAAGGTTCGGTGGAATTCCGCCAGCACAGCGGGACGAGGGAATTTTCCAAAATGAAAAACTGGATTTTATTTTTACACCGATTGGTTGATTACTCCGAGCAAGGCTTCTTAATGCAAAGCGGAACCTTCGAGGAGATGGGGAAATTCATGGAGGACAACAACCACGATTTTTACCACAATCGGATTCAAGACTTGGCTGTTTAATTTTTGATTACATAAGGGGTGGTTCTCAGGAGCCATCCCTATTTTTGGTTTAACCGGTTAAAAATTGCTTACATGAAATTCAAGACCATAGACGGAGTAACCATCGAAGGGGAAACCTACGGGGAGCTCGTGGATAAATTAAGGGAAGGGAGCCTCAACCCCGGCAAGGACATCGAGGACTACAAGGTGGAAACCTCCCGACGAGCCTACATGCAAAACGGCTCCAACGTCAGGACGGACACCAACGAGAACTTCATTATCGATTTGGAATTGGCGGGGCTAATAAAGCACGTCAACTAAACAAATCATTGCAAAATGGCTTTATTTTGAATTAATTTGTTTCTATCTTGTAGCCAAACATTAGACAATGACGGGTTTGGCTTCGAGGGTGCTAGGCACCAGGGAGATTGATTGGAGAGCCGCGAAATGGCTCCAAAATGACGACTTAAAGGACATCACGGACGACGCGTTGGATCGTCTCGCCCTTTCCCTTTACACCAATGATTTTGTAATGCCCTTCCACGTGTGGGAGGACGGGGATACCATTTGGATCCTTGACGGGCATCACCGCCAGAAGGCGCTCAAGCATTTGGAAACCCACGGTGTCCTTATCGGTGAGGAGCGCAAGGAAGTAACTCTCCCGGAAAAATTACCCGCCACCTTCATCAATTGCCAAAATAGCGGGGAAGCAGCGAAGCTCGTCCTCATCTATTCCTCCATCTACGCGAAGATCCAACAGGAGGGCTTACACAACTTCTTGGAGTTGCACGGGCTTGAGCTAGGCGAATTCAAGGAGGAACTGGACTTGCCAGAGTTTTCCATGCCCCGCTTCGAGCAGAAGTTTGAACCGCTGGACGAGGACTTGGAGGAGGAGGAACCCGAAACGGAACTTATCTCCACCCTTGTGGTCCAGCACGGGGATATCTTTAAACTCGGAAAGCACATCCTTTACTGCGGCGATGCATTAAACCCGGAAGTGTGGGACTTCATGCTCGACGGAAGGAAAGCGGACGCGGTCTTTACGGATCCTCCCTACAACCTTCCTGCGGACTTCTTCTCCAACAAAGGGAAAAACAAACACGAGGATTTCGCGGTAGCAAGCGGGGAAATGTCCGAGCACGACTTCAAGGACTGGCTCGCGGAGATGATGGGTACCATGATTCGTTTCACCAAGGACGGCTCCATCCACTACATCTGCATGGACTTCCGCCACGTATGGCACATGACGGAGGCATCAAGGGAAGCCTACGGCTCCATGATACCTAAACAAATCTGCGTCTGGAATAAGAGTAACGGCGCAAACGGCTCCTTCTACCGAGCCAAGCACGAGTTCGTTTTCATTTTCAAGAAAGGAACCGCCAAGCACAAGTCCAACCTGGACCTCAAGGATAGGACAAGATACAACGTATGGGACTACCCCAACGGTCATGGTTTCGGTAACCCCGATAGGGAATTGATTTCGGAGCACCCCACCCCTAAGCCGGTCATCATGGTCGCGGATGCCATGAGGGACGTCTCCGACGAAGGGGATATCTGGTTGGATTTATTCCTGGGCTCCGGTACTACCCTCATGGCCGCGGAAGCCACGGGACGGGTTTGCTACGCCACGGAGATAGAACCCAAGTACATCCAACTCATCATACAGCGCTACCACAAGCACTGCTTAAAGAAAGGAAAGGACTTCGTTTTCGAGCACGTAAACGGGGATATTACTATTGACGATATAATCAAAGAGGAAAATGGCGGAGAAGAAAAAGACGACATCCCCTTCTAAGGAGAAGCACGACATCATTTTGGAATACCTGGAGGGACAGCGGGACATCGTCCTTGAGGCGATGCAGAAGATTGAGGAACCGATTACCCCGGACACCTCCCCTTTGGAGTTGGAAAGGACCAAGCTCCGCTGGCAGCTTTATGACTTGCAGTCCCACATCAAAACCATCAAACTCCTAATCAATGGCTAAACACAACGTCGATACCGTTAGGCGGGTGAACATGGTTGCCCACTACCTTGTACAAGGGTACACCCGCAAGGAAATCAAGGACAGCTGCACAGCTACTTGGAACTGCACCCCAAAGACCGTGGATAATTATATCCGCAGCGCCTACGGTCAGTTAAAGGAAAGTTTATCCGAGAATCTGGAGGAGCAGATGGGATGGCATCGTTCCGTTAGGCTTAGGATGTTCAGGGAACGTCTTTCCTTCAGGGCAAAGGTCCTTAAGGACGCGAGTATGAGTACCTACGAGAAATCCCTCGCCCTCACCCGCGTGGACAAGTCCATTGACAACGTCATCTCCGACATGGCGAGATTGGACGGTCTCTACGTGGAGCGTACCGAGCTCACGGGGGCGAACGGTGCCGCTTTATTCCCGGAGAACATGACGATCAATTTCGTAAGCTCCGGCAATAACCCCTTCACCTCGGAGGAGCAGATAGAAAAGATTATAGGCAACCATGGGAGCGACGGCGCTTGACATACGGCTTACCCCCATAATGGAATGGAACTACCGTTCCCAAAAAGAGATCTGCGTCAACCAAGGCGGTACGAACTCCGGTAAGACCTACTCCATCATGAAGATGCTCTTAATCATCGCCGCCATTTTGGATCCGGGATGTAGGGTTACCGTGGTCGCCCACGACGTTCCCGATTTGAAGGAGGGAACCATGAAGGACGCGGAAAACATCCTTTACCGAAACCCTTTCCTGAAGGCCGCGGTAAAAAACTACCACAAGACGGATAGGGTTTACACCTTCCATAACGGTAGCGAGATGAAGTTCCGCTCCTACAAGACCGGGGAGGACGCGAAGGTCGGTAAGCGGGAGTATTGCTTCATCAACGAGGCGACCAACGTTTCCTTCGAGATTTTCGAGGAGCTTTTCTCCCGTACCACCAAGCGCTTCTTCATCGATTATAACCCTACGGGTCCGTTCTGGGTACACCGGGAACTTATAGGTAAGGAGTACGTGGATCTCTTCATCTCCAATTTCATG
>JAHDDF010000318.1:235-4829 GCA_020629475.1 Saprospiraceae bacterium | reverse complement strand
GGAAATATTACCGTTGTACAATCCCGGAACAGAACCGGGAATTCCTTCCACACCGAATTCAGTGAAGAGGTCATTGTTCCAATCCGTTACGGTTTGGTTACCGCCGATTGGCGTAAAATCCCCTTGGTAATACCCCAACTGGTAAGCATATTCATCCTTCGGGACCAAGGCATTGAGGTTTTGCGGATTATCCGTACCATCCAAACCTAGGGCATAGCCTTCCCCTTCGCCCCTTGCTTGGTTTACGCCCTTGATCCAACCTTGCATGGTATAATAATAATCGGAACCTTGGACGATGTCTTCACCTACCTCTACCCTAGCCAATGGACCATGTAGGTAGTAGAAATATCTGGCGTCCCTATCCCAGATTAAACCATCCTCGGAGGTAAAGGCGTGTGTCAAACGGTTGTCCGCGTCATAAGCGTACTTATGGTAGAACGCATCGGTTTTACCTGCTTGGTAGGTTACGGTTTTTACGTTACCCGAAATCAAATCGTATTCATATTCCAAGCGTGTTTTCCCGAAATCCCGGACGGACTGCTCCATGGCTTTTACGTTGCCGTGGATATCGTAGCTGTACGCCACACCGTACTCCAAGCCTTCCGTATAAACGGCGGACACCCTTCCGCGCAGGTTATCCTGTTGGAAATCCGCGCTTCCAAGCGCAGGTGTATCATACTGGGTGAATGTCCTTTGGGTCAACAGGGCTGAATTGTCCGGGAAACTCATGTCATCCATGAGGTCGTTGTAGGCGGTCGTCCCTTCCTCCGGTAAGTCCCCATGATCGTTCAACTGTCCTACTTCCGTAATCCTTCCCAATTCATCATAGCGGGTGTAGGCATAATCTTGCCCCTCCTCCGCTTGCTTGGCGTTTTGGGATAAACGAACGCGTTGTAAACCGTCATAATGGAATACGGTCTCACCACCGTCCGGCGTATCTTGCCAAATGATTTGGTTTAAGGTATTATACTTGTAACGGGTCTGCAAAACGTGCTGCGGTTCCGCAACAAGACCGGTTCCCGTATTGGATTCTACCACATCCACACCTTCCGGCGGTACGGTTTGCACCAGATTTCCGGCTTGGTCGTAGTAGTACAAGGTATATTGGTGCTCCTTGAGTTCATAAGCCATGGAGAAGGACTCCTGAATCTCCAAGCAACGATCCGTATTGTACCTTGAAATAGCCTCGTCCAATAAGGCTTGATAAGCCTCGATTGCCTCTTGCTCCGCTTGGAGTTGAAGGTATTCCACACAAGGCGCAGGGTCCAACAAATCCATGGAGAACGGGGAAGCCTCCCCTTCAAAGAAACAGTTCAATCCTTGGGGCGTAGCCAAATAAAAAGTACATACGTTTCCTTGGGCGTCCACCATTTCGGCGGTCATGCCCAAGTAATTTTCGCTATTGGAAAAGCTTAGCGCCTCCCCTACCTCAAAATCATCATTGGGTTGGATATTTTGAAGGGCAAAAGGATTCACGGAACAGTTTTCCCCTTGTAGGGATACCCATTCCAAATCCAGTACGTTCAGTACCGCATCATCCAAAACGCAGTAAGCGGAAACGGAAATGGGGTTCTGTGTATCACCCGGACGGATCTCGACCCTATCATAGCAGTTGATAGGAAGATTTTCCTCCTCGAAAACATAGGTTCCGTTTTCCAATACGTCCGCGTAGGCGGAAGGATTGGCGGAAACCAAGTTGTACAAATCAAAAGCCTCTTTCAGGCAAATGGAGAAATCCCCCAAATCGGATTCCACGTAACCGGTATTAACGTAGGAATCCATGAGTAGGGAAAGACAATCATTCCCTGCCGGTAGAATTCCACCGTTTACCAATTCGGTTTCGATGATATCAATGATATCATTCAAATCAGGCTCGGCAGCCAGAACGGAACCGGGCTCCGCTTGACAATGCGCAACCAAGGCGGCATTCAAGGACGCCATTGTGTTGTCCCATTGGGCAGCGGAGAAATCGGAGGCAAAAATGCCGCAGTCATTTTCCAAGTGGAATTCCGCCCAAGTTTGCCAATAATCCGCCTTGCTTTCGCAAAGCATGTTTTCGTAATTATCGAATTGATCCAAGATGTCCGAAACGGCAGGATTATCCGTATTCATGGAGCCATCGGGATTCAAGACGGGCTGGTCGTTTCCTTCCGGATTCAGGAGGGGTTGATAAGGGGTAACCACCGCATAATCATCAGCAAACACCTGACATTCGATATTCGGGTAATTCCCGTTTTCCTCCTTCCAAAGCGCTAGGAGTTTACAATCTTGGTAATACCCACGGAAAAGACTCCAGATATCACTTTGATCGTAATCCGGGTTACTTTCAGAAGCATTCTCCAAAAGCGTCCAAACACAAGCGTAACCGTCACCGTCTACATCAACGGTTACCGGGTAATTTTGCCACAAGGCATCAAAATCAGCCTCGGCACTTGGATACTGCGTGAAGAAAGGATCATTCGCTTTCATACCCGCCAAAACAGGAGCATTGGAATGATTGGAACAGTCAGAATTAGCCGGGGACATTTGGTAACTCAAACCCGCCTCCGTGAAGGAAGCCACATCCATTAAGCCAATGTCAAAGACTTTCATATCCGCCTCTCCCAAGCATCTTTGATAGTGGCAATACTCCCTGTGCCAAGGCACCAATGCCTCGGGGAAACCGGATTGGAAGTAATCCACGTAGATGTTCAAGAAATTATTCCCGCTTATTTCGACCGGGTCAACGGAACCGGTAATTGGGTTCAACAAATCAAAAATGCCATTGTCGCCGGCTCCTAGATCCAAGCTATGCTCGTTTCCAAGGGCATCCGTAAATTCAAGCACACCTAAAGGATAAGCTCCTTGGTCCAAGAAGAAATTCAGGTTAAATCCTTCAAATTCCGGATTCAGTTGCTGCTCCATGCGGTATTTCATACCACCACAGTCCCCTTCGATGGTTCCCTCTTCAATCGCTAGGGAAACAATGGCACCGCAAACGTTCTGCTGGCATTCTTCGTAAGCAATGATGTACTGTGCCGTAACATCATCGCCGTTCTCATCGGAAACGGATTGATCCGCGTTAAGGGTCCAACCATTCTCCAAAAGAACATTACGTTGGCAGTACATATCGCAGGTATAATCACAAGCGGAATAGTCAATATCCGCTTGGAATTGTTCGATGAGTTCCTGTTGGGTAGGAATCAATTGGTTGGCAAGTAACTGCTGCTCCAAATATTCCGTATCCCCGGAAGTAACGGTAAGCTCCTTGATGACCGTAAATTCCCCTAGGAAATCCAAGGAAGCGGAAAATTGGATGGGACCTATCGGGGCACCTGAACCATTGCAGGGCGTACCGTTTATGTTTTGGATTTGGTACACGAATTCCGTACCGCCATCCAGGGTATTGATTTCATCCGGGGAAGTACCACCCGTTGAAAGTAGGGAGATCAAATCCCCGGTTTCCTCGTAACGAATCCTGAAGCGAAGTTCATAGGTACAATTTTCACAATAGAAAACATTGCCGTCCTCATCCGTCACCGGATTCGCCATCACGCCGTTGGGCAGATTATACGTAAATGCATAATCCGTTTCCGCTACCGGGTTGGCGATAACATGACGGTGACTAATGGTATTTCCAAGGACGGTCCTACCCGTCAGGATATTATCGTTTCTGGTTTCATCAACCGCACCGTCCAATTCCAAAAGGTTATCCGGGCTAGCGCCGATTAGCGCTGTCGCAACGGTCCTGCCTGCCATATCCACGTAGGAAACGGAGGCTTGCCCGTTAGGGTCAACCACTAAATTTTTCTTGTAATGGGCGGCATCCCCTACATCCGAACCAAAGAGGCGATCCAGATCGGTTTGGGATGCGTTACCATAATAGTAACGGGTATCGTGTCCACCATCCAATTGATGGAATTCACCTACACCGCCTTGGGCAACCGGACGACCGGTGTTATCCCTTTTGTATCTCATTTGGGAAATGGGGAAACCGTTGGCATCAGGGATGTGATTGCGGTAAATGTTCTTATCCGAATCCCAATCATTCGCGGAAGAGAAATATCGTCCCGCACCAGAACCGGTCCCTAGCGGTGAGGCACCGCCATCCTTGTCAAAATCCTCGTAGGTATAATTCTCCCCTGCCTCATTGAGGTTAAAACCCGGCTTGAAGTAAAGGTTATTATCCTCCGGTTTTGCGGGAGCGGGAAGGATGGATAAAACCGATTGTCCTTCCAAGGAATAATCCGTTTCCGCTACCAAGGTTACATCCGCATCATTAAGATGGGTTACGGTTTGGCGGTTCCTCATGGTCCCGTCGAAATAACTCAATACCTTTTTCTTTTTGCCTTCCTCGGCAAAAGAGGTAGAGAACTGCCAAGTAAGCTCGGGTTCAAAAGGTGCCACATTCCCGCTATCGGAAATGGTGACCGTTTGGGCGGGTGACCATGCACCACGTTTTCTCATGCTAAAATCACCGCCGACGTTCCTGATAAATTTACCTACCGGACGGACCGTATAAACAAAAATCCCTTCAGGGTAAGTCAATTCCCAAGCATAATGGTTTTGGTTGGTTTCAACCGTCACCCCTTCCTTTAACCGCTTCAGGGAATAG
>JAHDDF010000318.1:0-225 GCA_020629475.1 Saprospiraceae bacterium | reverse complement strand
ATCCTTTAATCTTTTTATGGTGTAAGCCAAGCGTTCAACGGATGACATGCCCTCCAATGCATATTCATCTATATAAGCGTACCTGATTTCATAGTCCTCCGCACCGGGCAGAAAACTCCAATAGGCTTGCACCTCATTCCCATTGATATTATGTCCCAATGAAAGGTAGGCATCCGGATTCAGGTAGTCTTTCCGGTCAATGGCAAGTTCCAATTCCAAGCGGAT
>JAHDDF010000012.1 GCA_020629475.1 Saprospiraceae bacterium | reverse complement strand
TAGGGATTGTTAGTTGAATGTGAATTATCTAAGAGTTTGTTTAAAATTTAATAATTGGTCTGCGAAGCTCACTTTTTCGCTTACTCTTCGTTGAAAAACCGGGCTTGATAGCGCTGCTATCACCCTATTTTTTCGCCTCGATTAAGCAAAAAATTGATGCTTCTCGACATAATGACCAAAATTTAAACAAGCTCTAAAATGGTTTAATCCTTTACGAAAAGAGGCGACAATCCCGGGGGATTGTCGCCTCTCTTTTATGGAATGCCAAAACGATCATCATTTGACTACTCGTCGTTGGATTCCTCATTCGTCTCGACTGCCGTGTTTTCAACAACCGGCGCGTCGGCTTTCTTATTACGACCACGACGGGTACGTTTCTTCTTGCTTTCCTTAGCATCGTTTCCTGCCGTATAAGTGGTATTGTAATCCACGAATTCGATAAGTGCCATTTCAGCACCATCGGAACGACGGAAACCGGTACGGATTACACGGGTGTAACCACCCGGACGGTCACCTACCGTAGAACGGATATCACCGAACAACTCCTTGATAGCCTCCTTGTTTTGCAACTTAGAGAATACCTCACGACGGGAGTGCGTGGTGTTGTCCTTTGCCTTGGTTACTAGCGGCTCGATGTAAATACGAAGCGCTTTTGCCTTAGCCAAGGTAGTACGGATTCTTTTGTGCTCAATCAAAGCAATAGAAAGGTTTCTAAGCAATGCACGACGGTGCCCTACTTTTCTTCCCAGGTGGTTAAAATTTTTCCTATGTCTCATGCGAGAGAATCATTTGTTGCGACACCTTCTTGATTTCACATCGGCAGGCACGAGCCGAATCGTTGGGTTATCGCGGATTGTATATGTACAATCGGTAGTGTCCTAGGGACAGCCTGCTGTTCTACCGTTTATTACTCTTCGTCCAATTTGTACTTGGAAAGATCCATTCCGAAGGTCAAGCCCTTCTCCTGAAGAAGCTCCTCGATTTCAACCAAGGATTTCTTACCGAAGTTACGGAACTTCAATAACTCGTGTGTTTCGAACTTCACCATCTCCCCAAGGGTGTTGATTTTCGCTGCTTTCAAGCAGTTGTAAGCACGAACGGAAAGATCCAAATCCTCCAAGGAAGTCTTAAGCAACTTACGCATGTGAAGGATATGCTCATCAACGATATTCTCCTCCTGGCTGATGCCCATATCAACAACGATATTCTGATCGGAGATCAACAACAGGTGATTGATAAGGATAGCCGCGGCTTGCTTAACGGCATCCTCCGGGTGGATGGTACCGTCGGTTTTGATGTTGATGCTTAATTTCTCGTAATCGGTACGCTGACCTACACGAGTATTCTCAACGTGATACGACACGTTTTTGATTGGAGTATAGATGGCGTCAACAGGAATTACGCCGATAGGAGCATCCTTTGGTAGATTTTCGTCAGCGGGAACGTAACCACGCCCCTTGGTGATGGTAAGCTCCATCTCAAGGTTTACGAAAGGCTCCATGGTGCAGATAAGCAATTCCGGATTCATCACCTTGAATACGTTGGTGTGCTCCTCGATATCGCCTGCGGTAAACTGCTCGCGACCGGAAATGGTGAGGTAGATTTTCTCCTCGGTAATATCCTCGTCAGCGATAAGTTGCTTCAACCTTACCTGCTTCAAATTCAAAACGATGTCTACAACATCCTCTACTACACCGCGGATGGTAGCGAACTCATGATCCACACCGGCGATACGGATAGCGGAAATGGCAAAACCTTCCAATGAGGAAAGCAATACCCTACGGATGGAGTTTCCTATGGTCTGACCAAAACCGGGCTCAAGCGGCTTAAATTCGAAAGAACCTTCGAATTCAGTAGCTTTATTGAGGATGATTTTGTCAGGTTGTTGAAAGTTCAGAAGATTCATCTTGGAATAGAAATTTGAATGAAAGGCTATTCTACATAAAAAGGAGTTTGACAATATGAATCATACCCATATTGCCAAACCCCGTATTTTTCAAAGAACGAAGCTTACTTGGAGTAAAGCTCGACGATAAGCTGTTCGTTGATATTTTCGGGGATTTGCTCCCTGTCCGGTAACTGAAGGAAAGTACCTTCCATTTTATCGGAACTGAATTCAATCCAACCGAATTTTCCTGCGTTTCCTTTAGCGCCAACGGATTCACGAACCACCAAAAGTCCTTGTGAACGACCACGAACACCGATTACGTCACCGGGTTTGCAATCATAAGAAGGTATATTGGTTACGATACCGTTAACAACGATATGCTTGTGTGAAACCAATTGACGAGCCGCACGGCGGGTAGGCGCGATTCCCATACGGAAAACGACGTTATCCAAACGTGCCTCCAAATATTGAAGCAAAAGGTGACCGGTTACACCGGATTTACGGCTAGCTCTCTCGAACATGTTACGGAACTGACGCTCCAAAACACCGTAAGTATATTTTGCTTTTTGTTTTTCCTTCAATTGAGCCTTATAGTCGGAAGTTTGCTTACGGCGACGGGAATTACCGTGTTGACCCGGAGGATATTTTTTCCTCTCGAAACTTTTGTCGAAACCATATATGGCTTCGCCGAAGGCGCGGGCTTTCTTGGTCTTAGGACCTGTATATCTTGCCATTTTCTTTTCGCTTAATCTTCGCTGCTAGAAATTATACTCTTCTTCTCTTCGGTGGGCGACAACCATTGTGCGGAATGGGTGTAACATCGAAGATTTTACTCACCTTGATCCCTGCGGTATCAACTGCACGAATAGCAGCTTCACGACCGGAACCCGGACCTTTCACGTAAACCGTGCAGTGGCGCATACCTAAGCCATAGGCTTCTTCAGCAGCATCACGAGCGGCAACGGAAGCAGCGTAAGGTGTATTTTTCTTAGAACCACGGAAACCGGCCTTACCGGCGGAAGCCCAAGAAATCACCTGACCTTGCTTGTTGGTCAGTGAAATGATGATATTGTTGAAAGACGCCTTGATGTAGACCAAACCTTCCGGCTCTACCTTGACGTTCTTCTTTTTTACTTTTTGTCTCTTTGCCATATCCTTCGGATGATGTGATTATCGTAACGAAAATCAATTATTTAGTTGCCTTCTTCTTGTTAGCAACAGTCTTACGCTTACCTTTTCTGGTACGAGCGTTCGTTTTGGTTCTTTGACCACGAAGCGGAAGTCCTTTCCTGTGACGTAGTCCACGATAGCAAGCGATATCCATTAATCGCTTGATATTCATTTGAACCTCTGAACGCAATTCACCCTCAACGGTATACTCATCTTGGATCAAACGGGAAAGTTGACGGATATTCTCATCCGTCCAATCCTTTACCTTAGTATCCTCATCGACGTTCAACCGGGCAAGGATTTCCTTAGCCCTGGAATCTCCGATACCGAAGATGTAGGTCAAGCTTATAACGCCACGCTTGTTTCTTGGCAAATCGACACCTGCAATACGAGCCATTACTTAAGATTTATTATCCCTGACGTTGCTTGAACTTAGGGTTCTTCTTATTAATGATGTAAATCTTTCCTTTCCTTCTAACGATCTTGCAATCCGCGGATCGTTTTTTCACTGATGCTCTAACTTTCATGACATCCGTTTTTACTTGTAACGGTAGGTAATCCTACCACGACTCAAGTCATATGGGGACATTTCAACCGCCACTTTATCTCCCGGAAGGATACGGATGTAGTGCATCCTCATCTTTCCTGAAATATTCGCGACAATCTGGTGTCCGTTTTCTAATCGTACACGGAACATGGCATTTGACAATGCTTCCTCTACTGTTCCGTCTTGTTTTATTAAATCCTGTTTGGCCATATGAGCACTCTTATTCTGAATCGGAGTGCAAATATCTTAATTTTTTAGGGAAATTTCATGAATATTCGGATTATTTTTTATCTCCGCCTCAATCCCTGAATGGTCGGACAAAATATCCGCCTTTCCGCGCCTCACACAAACCGTGTGTTCATAATGGGCGGAGGGTTTTCTATCGCGGGCGATGACGGTCCAACCGTCCTTGTCATAACCGATATCCCTTTTCCCTAAATTCACCATTGGTTCAATGGCGATGACCAATCCGTCCTTCAAAAGGACACCTCTACCCCGTCTACCGTAATTTGGTACTTCGGGTGCTTCATGGAGTTCTCTCCCCAAGCCGTGCCCAACTAGCTCACGGACTATTCCGTAGCCATTTTCCTTTTCGCAGTAATCTTGGATTGCCTGCCCGATATCTCCGATACGCTTCCCGTGAATCGCATTTTCGATACCTTTATATAGAGCGGTTTTTGTTACCCGCAAAAGTTCCAATGTTTCTTCAGGAACCTCCCCAATCGCGAAGGTATAAGCGGCGTCACCGTAGAAACCGTCCATTTTAGTGCCGCAATCTACGGAAACGATATCCCCGTCCTTAAACTCGATATCGGAAGGAATACCGTGTACCACTGCCTCGTTCTTGGAAATACATAGTGTATTAGGAAAGCCGTAGAGTCCCTTGAATCCCGGAATAGCTCCATGATCCCTAATTAACTCTTCCGCCTTTTGATCGATTTCCTTTCCGGAAACACCCGGTTTAAGTAGAGAGGCAACTAAGGTAAGTGTCTTGGAAACCAGGAGGCAATTCCTTCTGACGATCTCGACCTCCTCGTCCGTTTTGAAAACTATTTTCTTACCCTCGCTACGCATTGACTTACATACTTGCGCCGATCCCCTGAACGCCGCTTCTGCCTTTCAGCTTACCGGATTTGATAAGACCGTCGTACTTTCTCATCACCAAGTGACTCTCTACTTGCTGTAAGGTGTCTAGTACAACACCCACGATGATAAGCAATGAGGTTCCACCAAAGAACATCGCGAAACTGGTGCCCACCCCGAACAATACCACGAAGGCAGGAAGGATGGAAATCAAGCCCAAAAATACCGATCCCGGAAGTGTAATACGAGTTACTACGGAATCAATAAATTCAGCGGTTTTCTCACCGGGTTTAATCCCCGGGATGAAAGCGTTCTGACGTTTCAAATATTCAGCGTACTCTTTCGGGTTTACGATAAGAGCAGTATATACATAGGTGAACAGTACCACCAAGATGAAGTAAATGATATTATACTCCAAGGAGGTAAAATCAGTCAATGCTTGTAAGAATCCGCCTTGCGCACCTTCCGCACCAAACATGTATTGAGCAACGGTTGCCGGCAAGAACATCAATGCTTGAGCGAAGATGATAGGCATTACACCCGCAGCGATTACCTTCAAAGGAATGCTATCGCGCTGTCCCGCAACAGGAATCATTGCGCCACGACGACCCACCGCACGCTTAGCGTATTGGATAGGAATTTTACGGATGGCTTGTACCAATGCTACGGTTACAAGGGTAACCGCTACCAATCCAACGATTTCAGCAACGAAGATGAAACCTAAGTTCGTGGAGAATTCCGAAGCGATGGAGGTAGGCAATACCGCGATGATACCGATGGTAATCAAAAGGGATACACCGTTTCCGATACCTTTTTCCGTGATACGCTCACCCAACCACATGGCAAAGATGGTACCCGTAGAAAGAATAACGATACCGGCAAACCAGAAAATGGATTGAGGCAATTGGTCGGAAACAACCCCTTGGGATTGTATATAGGTCAAATATCCCCCACCTTGAACCAACGTAATGGCAACGGTTAGCAAACGGGTAATTTGATTGATTTTTTTACGTCCGGATTCTCCTTCACGCTTCTGAAGGCGTTGGAAGTATGGCACCGCGAAACCCAAGAGCTGTACGATGATGGACGCGGAGATATACGGCATAATCCCCAACGCAAAAATGGATGCCTGCGAAAAGGCACCACCCGTGAAGAGAGCAATCAAACCTACGATACCACCGTTACCGCCTTCGGCTGCTTTCTGAATATTTTCCGCTAGCATATTACCGTCAACGCCCGGGAGTACGATGTACGTTCCCAAGCGGTAAACAGCTAACATTCCTAGAGTGAAAAGAATTCGATTCCTGAGTTCTTCAATACTCCAGATATTACGTAGGGTTGTAATAAATCTCTTCATTACGAATGATTATAGGGAATTAACGCTACCACCCAAGCCTTCGATGGCTTGCTTAGCGGATGCGGAAAAGGCGTGAGCGGTTACGGAAAGTTTAGCGGACATTTCACCGCTACCCAATACCTTCACCAAATCGCCTTTTTTGATGATTCCTTTCTCATAGAGTGCTTCCGGCGTAATTTCAGTCATCCCGAATTTTTCGGAAATAGCTTGAAGACGTTCCAAATTGAACGGAACATAAGCTACTCTATTAGGGTTTTTGAATCCACGCTTAGGCAAACGCATTTGAAGGGGCATTTGACCACCTTCAAAGTGACGCTTACGGCTGTAGCCGGAACGAGATTTCGCTCCTTTATGACCACGTGTGGAAGTACCTCCACGTCCGGAGCCTTGACCACGACCGATTCTTTTCTTATTTCTGGTAGACCCTTCAGCAGGTCTGAGACTATGCAATTCCATCACGAACGGATTTAGGGAATTTCCTTACAATCAGAGTTTCTCCACCTTCAGTAGGTGGCTTACCTTACGGATCATCCCGTCTACTTGAGGGGAAGTCTCCTTTTCCACGGAGTGGTTAATCTTTCTCAAGCCCAATGCCTTTACGGTATCTTTTTGCCTTTGAGTGGCACCGATAAGACTTCTGACTTGCGTTAATTTTACCTTAGGCATGGCTGTTACCATTTTTTATCCGGTAATCCGGACTATCCGTTGAATAATTTATCCAAAGAGATGCCACGCGCACGCGCAACCTCCTTAGGACCTCTCAACTTAGACAAGGCATCAATAGTAGCCTTGATAACATTGTGAGGATTAGATGATCCTTGAGACTTACAAAGTACGTTTTGTACACCGCAGATTTCAAGAACCGCACGCATCGCACCACCGGCAATCAAACCGGTACCATCGGAAGCGGGCTTGATAAGTACCTTACCGGCACCGTACTTTCCTTTTTGAGCATGAGGAATTGTACCGTTGATGATAGGAACCTTTACTAAGTTCTTCTTAGCATCGTCTACGGCTTTCTGGATGGACTCCTGTACATCACGCGCTTTACCCAAGCCATGACCTACGGTTCCCTTTCCGTCACCGACCACAACGATAGCCGCGAAGCTAAAGGTTCTACCCCCCTTCGTTACTTTCGCAACACGGTTAAGGTTAACCAACTTCTCCTTCAATTCCATTTCAGCAGGCTTGATCCTGCTTTGTTTCTGGTTTGCCATCCTGAAATCTTTTTAGAATTTAAGTCCTCCTTCGCGGGCGCCGTCAGCTAGTGCCTTTACCCTGCCGTGGTACAAATATCCACCTCTATCGAATACAACGGATTCAACACCCGCTGATTTTGCTCTTTCGGCAAGAAGTTTACCTACGGAGTGTGCCTGCTCGGTTTTATTCCCTTGCGTACCTGCTTCTTTTGAAGAAGCGGAACAAAGGGTAACACCAATGGAATCGTCGATTACCTGGGCGTAGATGGATTTATTACTGCGGAAGACGGAAATGCGCGGACGAGTTTCGGTTCCTCTTAGTTTGGAAGCGATTCTCCAGCGAATTTTCTGTCGTCTTTCTCTCTTCGTGAGTTTCATATCCTAATAATTTGGAATACGAGTCTAAGGAAATTATTTACCGGTCTTACCCGCTTTTCTTCTAAGCTCTTCTCCCATGTAGCGGATACCTTTTCCTTTATAAGGCTCAGGCTTCCTGAAGGAGCGGATTTTAGCGGCGATCTGTCCAACCAATTGCTTGTCGGCACCTTCGATACGGATATAAGGGCGCTTACCCTTTTCCATTTTGGTTTCCAACTTCAACTCGTCAGGTATGTAGAACAAAACCGGGTGGGAGTATCCCAAGGCCAATTCAAGCAAGTTCCCTGTATTTGAGGCACGGTAACCCACACCTTCAAGTTCAAGTTCCTTCACGTAACCTTCGGAAACACCGTGTACCATGTTTGCTAACAAGGAACGGTATAGACCGTGCATCGCCTTATGGCGTTTTTGCTCGGTTGGACGGTTAACTTTCATTTCACCGTCCTCGATTACCACCTCCAAGTCCGGGTCCACCTTTTGCATAAGGGTGGTCTTTCCTTTGGAAACGGAAACGATGTTAGCGTCGTCAACCTTCACCTCAACTCCCGCAGGGAGTACAATCGGCATTTTTCCTATTCGAGACATCTCTCCTGAATTTTCGAATTAGTAAACGTAGCACAACAATTCGCCACCAATATTCTGCTTTCTGCAGTCCTTATCCGTTAGGATACCTCTATTGGTGGAAACGATGCATATACCGAGACCATTAATGATGCTTGGTACTTCCTCCGCTTTGGCGTACTTACGTAGACCAGGACGGCTGATGCGACCTAACTTCTTGATAACAGGCTCTTTAGTGAGGGAGTCATATTTCAAGGCAATCTTGATAAGACCGGATTTACCTTCTGCTTCCTCGAATTTATATTTAAGGATGTAACCCTGATCGTAAAGGATTTCGGTGATCGCCTTCTTCATTTTAGATGAAGGGATTTCAACCATCCTGTGTTTTGCCATTTGGGCATTCCTGATTCTGCTCAGGTAATCACCTATCGGATCCGTAATCAACATTTGTACTATCGATTTTCCTTTCTTCGTAATGGGTTACCAACTTGCCTTTGTGATGCCGGGGATTTTTCCCTCGTTCGCCATCTTACGGAAGGCAACACGGGAAATTCCGAACATTCTCATATATCCCTTGGGACGGCCCGTCAATTTGCAACGGTTTTTCAAACGTACCGGTGAAGCGTTACGTGGAAGTTTATCCAACTCATCGTAACGCCCCTCAGCCTTTAGTTGCTTGCGAAGTTCGGCGTATTTATCCACCATCTTCTCGCGCTTCGTTTGACGTGCTATGATTGATTTCTTAGACATAATCCTTAGTTTTTGAAAGGCATACCCATTGCCTTAAGAAGGGCAAGAGCCTCTGCATCCGTTTTTGCGGAAGTTACGAAGGTGATATCCATACCGTTGATTTTGGACACCTTGTCCAAGTCAATCTCCGGGAAGATGATATGTTCCGTGATGCCCATGGTATAGTTACCACGACCATCAAAACTCTTGTCGTTAATTCCGCGAAAGTCACGAACACGAGGTAGAGCGATGGAAATCAAACGATCCATGAATTCGAACATCTGCACGTTACGAAGGGTAACACGGGCACCGATCGGCATACCTTCACGAAGCTTAAAGTTAGAAACTGACTTCTTCGCTTTGGTAGCCACCGCTTGTTGACCGGCGATAAGGGTCATTTCCTTAACAGCCGTATCCACCAATTTCTTGTCCGCGGTAGCTAGACCTACACCTTGGTTAATACAAATCTTCTCGATACGAGGGACCTGCATGACGGAAGAGTACTGGAACTGCTCCATTAACTTGGAGACTACCTCTTCCCTGTACTTGGTCTTTAGTCTTGGTACGTAACTCATGACTATTGAATGATTTCTCCGGATTTCTTAGAATAGCGAACGGATTTACCGTCTACTTTTTTCCTTCCGATACGAGTTGGCTCCCCGGATTTGGGGTCAACATGCATCAAATTAGAGATGTGAATCGCTGCGGGGATATCATTGATACCACCCGGATTCGTCTCTGTTGGGCGTGTGTGTTTCTTTACGATATTCACACCGTCCACGACTGCGCGGTTTTTGTGAGGGAATACTTGAAGAACCTCTCCTTGAGCTCCCTTGTCCTTACCGGCAATTACTACAACGCGATCTCCCTTCTTGATATGCATCTTGGGAGTGAAACGTTTCTGGTTATCTATCTTCGACATGATGAACGATTAATAGGGTTCTTACAATACCTCAGGTGCCAATGAAACGATTCTCATATAATCGCGCTCACGAAGTTCACGGGCTACGGGTCCGAAAATACGGGTTCCTCTAGGCTCGCCACTAGCGGTCAATAAAACCACTGCGTTATCATCGAAGCGGATATAGGATCCGTCTTTTCTACGGATTTCCTTCTTGGTTCTTACCACAACGGCACGGGATACGCTACCTTTCTTGATACCTCCCGGGGAAGCATCCTTCACGGTTACCACGATCTCGTCGCCGATGGAGGCGTAACGACGCTTGGAACCACCCAACACACGGATACAAAGTACTTCCTTTGCACCGCTGTTATCCGCCACTCTAAGTCGAGACTCCTGCTGTATCATGTCAGAATGATTTTACAATCTTTATATAAACGGGGTGATGCCCCGAGAATAATTATTTTGCTCTTTCGAGAATTTCAACCAAACGCCAAGTTTTGTTCTTGCTCAAACGTCTAGTTTCCATGATTTTCACGGTATCACCGATATTGCACTCGTTTTTCTCGTCGTGCGCGATGAATTTTTTGGTAACCGCAATCGGCTTACCGTAGATAGGGTGCTGGAACTTACGCTCCACTGTAACGGAAATGGATTTATCCATTTTGTTGCTTGCAACAACCCCGATACGGGTTTTCCTAAGATTTCTCTTGTTCTCTTCCATTGCTAAAAGCCGATTAATTGTTACGTCTTCTATTACGGATGCGGGTACGAGCCGCTAATTCCTCTTCGCTCATCGCCGCGATTTCCCTACGGCGGATTTCGGTATTGATACGTGCGATATCACGACGGACATTCCTCAATAAAATTGGGTTGTCGGAACCTTTAATAGCATGATCAAAACGGTTCTTTTTCAAATAAGCCTCCGTTTCTTTCAACTCATTGCGCAGTTCCTCATCGTTCATTGCGCTCAATTCTTCGAATTTCTTGCTAGCCATCGCTAAAGGATTTATTCGATCCCGGGAATTAACCCTGGTAATCTCTTCTTACGACTGTTTTTGTCAATACCGGCAACTTTTGGGCTGCCAATCTCAATGCCTCTCTTGCCACGTCTTCAGGTACACCGTCCATCTCGAACATAATACGTCCGGGCTTAACAACAGCTACCCAGTGATCCAAGGCACCCTTACCTTTACCCATACGTACCTCTAGAGGCTTACTCGTGATGGGCTTATCAGGGAAAATCCGAATCCAAACCTTACCTTCCCTTTTCATGTAGCGCGTCATAGCGATACGGGCTGCCTCAATCTGACGGTTCGTGATAAAACCTTCATCGAGGGATTTAAGAGCGAAGGAACCAAAGGAAATTTTACTACCTCGGTAAGCAAGGCCTTTGATTTTACCTTTTTGCTGCTTCCTATACTTTACGCGTTTAGGCTGTAACATCTCAAATAAATTTCAGCGTGATGATTCGGATAAAAGGAGTTAGGACCATACCCCCCGAAAAAGCTCGGCAAAGGTACGGTTTTTATCCCGTATTCCTCTTACTTTCTATCCCTATTTTTGAAATTCCTCTTATTGCCTCCGCGATTTCCGCCTCGACGATCGTTGGATTTCTTCTTATCTACTCCTACGTTGGGGGACAAGTCTCTTTTACCGAGAACCTCTCCTTTACACAACCATACCTTAATACCGATTTTACCGTAAACGGTAAGTGCTTCAACCAAAGCGTAATCGATATCCGCACGGAAAGTGTGCAATGGTGTACGTCCGTCCTTGTACTCCTCGGAACGTGCCATTTCCGCACCGTTCAAACGACCGGAAACACGTACCTTAATTCCCTCGGCATTTGCACGCATGGTGGATTGAATCGCCATTTTGATAGCACGACGGTAGTTGATACGACCCTCAATTTGCTTGGCGATATTCTCCCCTACGATGTATGCATCAAGTTCAGGCTTACGGATTTCAACGATGTTAATCTGAACATCCTTGCCGGTCAATTTGCGAAGCTCCTCCTTGATGGAGTCTACCTCACGGCCTTTTTGACCAATGATGATACCCGGGCGGGAAGTGTAGATGGTAACGGTGATACGCTTCAATGTACGCTCGATAATAATGCGGGCGATACCGCCACGCTTTACACGAGCCCTAAGGTACTTACGGATTTTTTCATCCTCCACTACCTTATTACCGAAGTCTTTGCCTCCGAACCAGTTGGAATCCCAACCACGAATGATTCCTAGCCTATTGCCGATTGGATTCGTTTTCTGCCCCATACGGAATTATAGATGATGGTAAATTAATGTTATGCTTCTGCTTCTTCAACCTCCTCAACGTCGTCGAAGTCCTCTGACTCCTCGTCCAACGCGATCCTATTCTCCAACACGAGTGTTACGTGATTGGTATGTTTACGGATCCTGTGGGCGCGACCTTGCGGAGCGGGACGGAAACGCTTAAGCATTGGTCCCTGGTCGGAGAAAATGGTTTTGATATATAGACCATACTCGTCCGCCTCGGCGTCAGCCTTGTTTTCCCAGTTGGCGATGGCGGATAAAAGCACCTTCTCCAACCAAACGGCTGCCTCCTTCTTGGTAAAACGAAGTATGTTCAAGGCATCGTCCACGTCCTTATCGCGGATCAAATCCACGACCAAGCGCATCTTACGCGCTGACATGGGACAATTCTTTAACTTGGCTACAGCTTCCATTTTCGTACTGTTATGATGTTAGCCTAATTATTTCTTCTTCTTACCACCGTGACCCCTGAAGGTACGAGTGGGTGCGAATTCACCTAGCTTATGGCCTACCATGTTTTCCGTAACGTATACGGGAACAAAGGTTCTACCATTGTGGACCGCGATGGTTTCCCCTACCATTTGGGGAATAATCATTGAAGCACGTGACCATGTTTTTATGACGGTCTTCTTCTTTGAATCCTTCGCTTTCTCAAGCTTGGTCAACAATTTATGAAATACGTAAGGTCCTTTCTTAAGCGATCTTGCCATGACTATCCGTTATTTCTTATTTTTCTTTTTCCTACGGCTGATGATTAGCCTGTTGCTGTACTTCTTAGGATTACGGGTCTTCTCACCTTTCGCCATAACGCCCGTTCTGGAACGCGGGTGTCCTCCTGAAGCCCTACCTTCACCACCACCCATCGGGTGATCAACAGGGTTCATGGCTACACCTCTTACGCGGGGACGACGACCCAACCAACGGCTTCTACCCGCCTTACCGGAAACCTGCAATCCATGATCCGGATTGGAAACGGTACCGATGGTAGCTTTACAAGCCGAAAGTACACGACGTACTTCCCCTGAAGGCAACTTAATCGCCGTATATTTTCCTTCACGACCCGCCAATTGGCAGTATGTTCCTGCACTTCTTGCCAGAACGGCCCCTTTACCGGGACGCAATTCAATAGCGTGAATTACGGAACCTAAAGGAATATCGGAAAGGTACATGGTGTTACCTACATCAGGAGTGGCACTCTTTCCGGAGATAACCTTATCACCTACCTTTAAACCGTCAGGAGCAAGGATGTAACGCTTCTCGCCATCCTCGTACTGCACCAAGCAGATAAACGCGGAACGGTTGGGATCATACTCGATGGTCATCACCTCTGCGTACATGTTCTCCTTATTACGAAGGAAGTCAACGATACGGTAACGACGCTTATGTCCACCACCACGGTTACGGACGGTCATCTTACCTGTATTGTTACGCCCACCGCTCTTCTTAAGCGGAGCCAAAAGGCTCTTCTCCGGCTTGGATGTAGTCAATTCGGAGAAGGCATTTCCTACCCTGAATCGCATTCCCGGAGTTACGGGTTTATACTTTTTAACCGGCATCTTGCTCTGGTTTTTAGAATGATCAAGCTATGAATTACAATTCACCGTAGTAATCGATGATATCTCCTTCGGCGATTCTGACAGTCGCTTTTTTGTAAGCGGACTTTCTTCCTCTCACCACACCGGATTTGGAGTGGCGATTTCTCGCCTTGCTGGGCATTACCGCAGTATTTACCGCTAACACGTTCACATTGAAAGTAGACTCGATAGCCTGCTTGATTTCAATTTTATTAGCGCGTTTGTCCACTACGAAAGTGTAGCGGTTCAAGTTTTCAGAGGATTGCTCTGCCTTCTCGGTAATAAGCGGTTTAACTAGAATGTTCTTCTTAGCCATGACAGACCGAATATTATGCCCTCCTTACTAGGAGAACGTTTTCTTAATCGCCTCAACGGAGGCTTCCGAAAGAATCAAAGTGTTCGCGTTCAAGATTTCGTAGGTATTTACGCTACCCGCTACTTGAACTGCAGCCTTTGGAAGGTTCCTTGAGGACAAGTACAAGTTCTTGTCATAGTCACCCAATACCATGAGGCTTTTCTTATCCGTTACACCAAGGTTATTCAAAATCTTAGCGTAAGCCTTTGTTTGAGGAGCGTCCATGGTAAAATCCTCCACTACGATCAAGTTTTCGTTCTTCACCTTGTCGGAGAAAGCGGACTTTCTCGCCAAGCGCTTCACTTTCTTGTTCAGCTTCTGCTCGTAGTTACGAGGACGGGGACCGAAAATACGACCACCACCACGGAAAACGGGGCTCTTAATGGAACCTGCACGAGCGGTACCCGTACCCTTTTGGCGCTTCAACTTCTTGGTGGAACCCGCAATCTCGGCACGCTCCTTGGATTTGTGCGTTCCTTGACGTTGGTGAGCCAAGTACTGCTTCACCGCAAGGTACACCGTATGCTCATTCGGTTCGATACCGAAGATATCCTCAGGCAAATCAACGGTTTTACCCGTTTTCTCTCCGTTTGTATTTATTACGTCGACCTTCATCTTTGATATCACTTTTCAATGATTACGAATGATCCTTTGGCACCCGGAACAGCTCCCTTCACCAAAATGAGATTCTTCTCAGGGAAAAGACCCACCACTTCAAGGTTGGTCATTTTCACGCGCTTGTTACCCATTTGACCCGCCATCTTAAGACCTTTGACAACCTTTGCAGGATAGGAACAAGCACCGATAGCACCAGGGGCACGTAATCTGTTGTGCTGACCGTGTGTTGCCTGACCAACACCGCCGAAGCCGTGTCTTTTAACAACACCTTGAAAACCTTTACCCTTAGTGGTGCCGACAACATTGATGATGTCACCTGTCTCGAATACCTCTTCGATAGTAACGGTATCTCCTAGTGCCTTTTCCACGATATCAAAATCGCGGAACTCAACAACCTTCCTTTTCGCGGAAGTCTTCGCCTTAGCGAAGTGCCCTTTCATGGGCTTGTTGGTATTCTTGTCCTTGGCTTCTCCGTAGGCAAGCTGAAGTGCCTCGTAGCCATCGGATTCCATTGTCTTAACTTGCGTAACGACGCAAGGACCCGCTTCCACCACCGTACAGGCGATGTTTTTACCATCTTCATTGAAGATGCTGGTCATTCCGATTTTCTTTCCGATAATTCCGTTCACGATAACATCGGTTTTTAATGATAAATCCCGTTAAAGGATTATCCATTTTAAAAAGCTCGGCGTGGTTTCCCGAGAGGGACTACACCCGAAATTTTCAAAATTCCCGTTCTGAATTGGAAGCCCACCAATAGGGGCAGAGAGGAAGTGAATCTAACCGATTAGGTCAATTTCACTTGAATATCCACACCACTAGGCAGTTCCAACTTGGAAAGGGCGTCTACGGTTTTTTGCGTAGGCGAATAGATTTCAATAAGGCGCTTGTGGGTGCGCAACTGGAACTGCTCTCGAGATTTCTTATTTACGTGCGGTGATCGCAAAACCGTAAAAATCTTTTTCTCGGTGGGCAGCGGAATAGGACCAGTTACGACAGCACCACTGCTTCTCACGGTCTTCACAATCTTCTCAGTAGACTTATCCACTAAGTTGTGATCGTAAGAGCGTAGCTTAATTCTGATCTTAGTATTCATACCTTTTTCCTAAGAAATTTATAAGGCTGTTTGATTTGGGAGTGCAAATATAGAAACTCTGCACTCCCCAACCAAATTATTTTAATTAAACTTTTACTTCTCCTTTAGCTTTTTCAATCACCTCTTTGGCGATACCGGAAGGAGCTTCGGCGTAATGTGAGAAACTCATGGTAGAGTTTGCACGGCCGGAAGTATTTGTCCTCAAATCCGTTACGTAACCGAACATGGTAGACAACGGAACATCAGCGGAGATGGATACAGCACCACCCGGACGAGGCTCTTGTCCTTTAGGAAGACCACGACGACGGTTCAAGTCACCGATAACGTTACCGACGTACTCTTCAGGAGTAACAACCTCCAAGGACATGATTGGCTCAAGGATTACCGGGTTACACTTAGATGCGGCCGCCTTAAATCCTTCCTTAGCACACAATTCGAAAGCCAAAGGCTTGGAATCCACGGAGTGCATGGAACCATCGTAAACACGAACCTTCATCGAATCGATATTGTATCCCGCTAGGACCCCATTGTCCATCATGGAACGGAAACCGTCCATGATTGGCTTCATGTAGTTTTTATCGATGGAACCACCGAAGATATCCCACTTGAATTGAAGCTTGGTTTTTCCGGACTTGAACTCATCACTATCAAGGAACTCTTGATCAGCAGGTCCTAATTCGAACTCCATATCGGCAAACAAACCGGAACCACCGGACTGCTTCTTCAAGCGCTCACGGTGAGTAACGGAGTTTTTCAATGCCTCCTTGTAGTTCACCTGTGGTTCTCCTTCGTTCACTTCAACCTTGAACTCACGACGCAAACGGTCGATGATAATTTCCAAGTGAAGCTCACCCATTCCGGAGATAATGGTTTGACCGGTGTTCTCATCGGTACGAACCTGGAATGTCGGATCCTCTTCAGCCAATTTATTCAAGGACATACCTAGTTTATCCAGGTCCTTTTGAGTTTTTGGCTCAATAGCAACGGAGATTACCGGATCCGGGAAGTCCATGGACTCCAATACAATGGGTGCATCCAATGCACACAATGTATCACCGGTACGAATATCCTTAAATCCTACAGCCGCAGCGATATCACCCGCTTCAACCGCATCGATTTGCTTCTGGTTTTTCGCGTGCATTTGGTAGATACGGGAGATACGCTCCTTCTTACCTGAACGAGTGTTCAAGATATAGGAACCACCCGGAAGCTGACCGGAATAAACACGCATAAACGCAAGACGACCAACGAATGGGTCCGTCGCGATTTTGAACGCCAATGCAGCGAAAGGCTCATCAACGGAAGGCTTTCTCAAAAGCTCTTCGTCGGTATCAGGGTGCGTACCTTTTACGCCCTCGATATCAAGAGGGGAAGGCAAGAATGCGCAAACCGCATCCAAAACAGCCTGAACACCTTTATTTTTAAACGCGGAACCGCACATCATCGGTACGAACTTGTTGTCCAATACCGCGGAACGTACCGCATTAATCATTTCCTCCTCGGAAATGGAATCAGGGTCCTCGAAGAATTTCTCCATCAAAGCCTCATCGTACTCAGCGATTGCCTCAAGAAGAATCTCACGGCGCTCCATTACGATATCCTCCAAATCCTCAGGAATAGGAATTTCATTGTACGTCATTCCCATATCGTCCTCATTCCAAACAATTGCCTTGTTTGTAATAAGGTCAACTACTCCTTTAAAGGAATCTTCGGCACCGATTGGCACCTGAAGAGCAACAGCAAAGGTTCCTAATTTCTCGTAAACATCGTTAACAACGGAAAAGAAATCAGCACCGGAACGGTCCATCTTGTTTACGAATCCGATACGTGGAACGGAATAGTTATCAGCAAGACGCCAGTTGGTCTCGGACTGTGGCTCCACACCGGAAACGGCACAGAAAAGGAATACCAATCCGTCCAAAACACGAAGGGAACGGTTTACCTCAACGGTAAAGTCAACGTGTCCCGGGGTATCAATAATGTTGAAGCTATACTTCTTATCTTTCCAAGGCCACTCGGTTTTGGTAGCTGCGGAAGTAATGGTAATACCACGCTCCTGCTCTTGCTCCATCCAGTCCATCGTAGCGGCACCATCGTGCACCTCTCCGATTTTGTGACTGATACCGGTGTAATAAAGTACACGCTCGGTAGTGGTAGTCTTACCCGCATCAATGTGGGCAGCAATACCGATGTTCCTCGTGTAGGTCAAATCCTTTGCCATGACTTTATGGGTTTAAGTCTATTATTAAAGAGAGACTAATGATTCGATATTGGATTATACACGGAAGTGCGCGAAAGCACGGTTGGATTCCGCCATCTTGTGGGTATCCTCCTTACGCTTCACTGCTGCTCCTTCGTTCTTGGCTGCTGCCATGATCTCGGCGGCAAGCTTATTAGCCATACCTTTTCCGCTTCTGGAACGCGCAAAACGGATCATCCACTTCATTCCGATGGAAATCTTGCGCTCGGAGCGGATTTCAACAGGAATTTGGAATGTAGCACCACCAATACGCTTGGAACGCACCTCAACTTGCGGCATCACGTTATTCAATGCCTTCTTCCATACACCGTGGGGATCCTCGCCGGTTCTTTCAGCGATTACGTCCATGGCATCATAGAACAATTTAAAGGCGGTACTTTTCTTTCCTTCGAGCATCAGGTTATTCACGAAACGTGTAACCATTGGATCTTGGAATTTTGGATCCGGTGCGAGTATCCGCGGTTTCGGTTTCCTTTTCCTCATTTCTTAGAATATTATTCCGTTGTTAAACTCTATTATTATTTCTTCGGACGCTTGGTACCGTACTTGGAGCGTGACTTCTTACGGTCATTTACCCCTGCGGTATCCAGTGCTCCACGAACTACGGTGTAACGTACACCCGGAAGATCCTTCACACGACCGCCCCTTACCAACACGATGGAGTGCTCCTGAAGGTTGTGACCTTCACCGGGGATATATGCGATGACCTCAATACCGTTTGTCAAACGTACTTTCGCTACTTTACGAAGAGCGGAATTAGGCTTCTTTGGCGTTGTAGTATATACACGAGTACATACCCCACGTCTTTGCGGACATGCGTCCAAAGCTCTGGATTTACTCTTCTCTACAATCTTCTTGCGTCCTTTGCGAACCAACTGGTTTATCGTAGGCATAAAACTGTTATTGTCAGTGATTTTCAGATGGGGCATAGGATGCCCTCTAAAACGGGTTGCAAAGATAGAATTAATTTTTTGAAATTAAAACCCGGATCGAAATTTACCGGAAAGAAAAGACAGGAGAGCGCAAACGCCCTGTTTATCCGGTACTTAGCTATTCAGGAATTATGGGTCTAGGACTCCAAATCCGCTACTTCCCTAAGGCTTCCCGCCACCTCGGGATTTTCTTCTAAAAAAGCGTTTAATGCACGGTGATTGGCAAGAAAAAAGACGGATTTCCCGAAATTCCCCGGCTCCTTGAACTTTATGAATACCAATTTCAACAATACGAGGTCCCGCTCCGTCATGGATGCTACGTTATGGTAGGGATACTTGTACCATTTAATATAGTTACTGACATAAATGAAATGCTCATCCATCTCTACCCTCTTCAAACGAAGTAGGGTCATTAAGAAAAGGATAAGCCCCAACGCCAAGGTCACAAAACCTAATATTATAACGTAGGAGCGTGGAACACCCGTAACGGATACCTCGGAAAAAGTAAATCCTAGGGTAAGCGTCAGGAAGAAGGACAACCAAAATACCGGGACCAGGAACTTCCAAAAAAGGGTAAGCTGTGATGATACGTTCTGCATGGTTATCCGTTAAATCAATCTTTTTCCGCTTCCTTGTCCAAACGGTCGACAACCCGCTTGGAGATAAGTATGCTAAATTCGTAAAGGAGGTACAAAGGTATACCAATAAAGAATTGCGTCATGATATCCGGGGGCGTAATTACCGCCGCCAGCAAAAATATAAGGACGAAGGCATGCCTCCTGTATTGGCGCATGAAATCCGGTGTGAGCAAACCGAGGCGGGAAAGTACGTAGACCACTACCGGTAATTCGAAAACAACTCCGGTGGGTAGGGTGTACATCACCATCGAATTCACGAATTTCTTTAACTGATAATTCGATTCCACTTGCATGGACATATTATACTCGACCAAGAACTTAATGGCGAAAGGGGCGATTACGAAATACCCGAAACTCACCCCGACCAAGAATAGGAAGGAACAAACACCGACCGCCCCACGCGTATATTTCTTCTCCGAGGTCCTTAAGCCGGGGCTGATAAAGCGCCAAAACTCCCAAAACACGTAGGGAAACGCCACGACGAAGCCCATTACGATGGAAATACGGATATGGGTCACGAATTTTTCCTCCAGGGCAAAATCCTTGAGGATAACCTCCGGCATTTCAAAACAACCTGCCTCACCTAGGCCGATTAAACCGGACAATTGGCAAAGCCCCTTAAAGGTAGGGAACCAATCTTGCATCGGTCCAAGAATCACGTTATCGAAAAAGCGATGTCCTAGGACAAAGATGACGATTGCCACCAATAATACGGCAACGGAGGAGCGGATCAAGTGCCAACGCAACTCCTCCAGATGCTCAAAGAAGGACATTTCCTTCCCTTGGCTATCCATCGTATCCACGTCTACTTGATCCAAAGGCATGTACGGTCGATTTTATTTTGGCGCAAAGATAGGAATGCAAACAAATTCAAGGATAAGTACCTTTCAAAATTCGCATGTGGTTTGCTATATCAGACACGACAAATTTATGCGACGTTGCACTCAAACGTATTTCCTACCGATTGATCACGCCCATGAAACATCCGTGAAACACTTGCTTTTTAACATAAAAAGTCGTATTTTCGTGGACTGAACAACTCCTCACTAACATTTGTTATTGTATTGGAGTTCAACCAAAATCCGATTGTTTTGAACAGTATTTCTCGTTCCTACTCGTACAACATTTCTTTTTTCAAGCCTTTTCCCCATTCATCATTTAATTAGTTGTATCAATCGGATTCCCGCATTCGGGGAAGGGAAAACCCATTGGAAAGGGCTATCATTATCATTTTAAATTCTTTCGCTTTATGCCAAGACAGTCAAAGAAAATTTCATTAAAAGACGGATTCTACATCGAAATTAAGGCTAGCGGTTCCTCGCACCAATCTCCTATTCTTGTTAGGAGAAACAGCAAGGAGGAAATTGATCTCGCCTTGAAACAATACGGAAAAACCAAAAACGTCCGTTTCTACGGCGAGGTTAAAAATTCCAAGCTCGTTGCCAATTAAGGGAAGAGCGAAACGCACAAAAAAACCGCTCCGGGCTTCCCGGGGCGGTTTTTTTGTCAGCTTAAACGAGTTTATTTTTCGGCTGAATTCGGTAAATCTGTTGCTAGATTTTCAACTTGGTACTCCTCGTAAACTAATAGGTCGCACCTATGACGCTTGATTTTATACTGCAATTTGCTTTTAAATGATTGCATGCCTCTCCGAAGCAAAAATGCCCCTTAGATCCTTTATCAATACAGCTTATATTTCTCTACGCCTCCCCATTAGAAATGGGTAACTCGACAAAGAAGCTCGTTCCGGCACCCACTACGGTGGTAAAGTAAATACTCCCGTCAAGCGCCTCGATAATACTTCGGGAGATCGCCAACCCTAGACCGGTTCCTTCCGTCTTGGTGGTAATGTGCGGCACGAAGATGTACTCCCTCATGCTTTCCTCGATACCGGTTCCGTTATCCTTTACTTCCAATTGTACTTTATCCGTGCCCAATTTGCGCAGGTACACCTTAATATCCCCTCTCCTATCCTCATGGATGGCTTGAATAGCGTTTTGGATAAGGTTATTAAATACCCGCATCAATTGGTTCTTATCCGCGAATACGGTAAAATCCTCTTTAGGTAAATGTATACTCATGTCCAAATCCCTCCTTTCGGAGAATAAGTCATAAACGGATTGGACTAGGTTATTAATAACGAAGTGCTCATTCTCCGCCCTTGGCATTTTGGCGAAGTTGGAGAACTCGGTCGCGATATGCGATAAGTTATCGATTTGCTCTACCAAGGTGTTGGACACACGCTTTAACAATGGCTCGATGTCCTTAGGATTCGAGCGGTAAGCCATTTGAAGGTACTGAAGACTCAGCTTCATTGGCGTAAGCGGATTCTTAATCTCGTGCGCTACTTGCTTCGCCATTTCACGCCAAGCACTTTCACGCTCGGATTGCGCCAAGAGGTTCGCGGAATCATCCAATTTCTGGATCATCTTATTGTACTCCGATACCAGGCCACCCAATTCATCCTTATTGGTATAATCAATGGGTTGATTCTTCTTACCTAGTTTAATCTGCTTCAAGTTTTCACCGATATAGGTAATCGGGCGCGTAATGGAGTTCGCAACGAAGATGGCAATGGCACCCGCCAAAATCAGTAGCAATACGTATATATTAAGAATACGCTCTATCAACTCCGAACCATCATCATCAGTATTGGAAAGCTTTTCCACGTTATAAGGCAATCCCAAATATCCTAACAGTTTTCCGTTGCGCACGATAGGCTTGTACATGGCATCGTACTTCAAACCCCCGATCCTCTCTTTTTGCTTGGATTCCGCTAGACCACCCCGGCTAAGATCATTGTATGCCTTGGCATTCATTAAAGGTGATACCAAGCCCTTGGAAAATACCTCTTGCATATTGGATGCGATGAGCCTACCGTCCCTGCCGTATATATTTACGTCCAAACGGTGAATTCTGGAGAGCGGCTCTACGATATGCTCGAATCTATCTTCCGTACCCACATTAATATCAAGGACTTCCACTTCCCTCGCGGCATCAAGGCTCACACCGGTTGCCTTACGTTCCAGACGCCCGGAGTGGTATTCCTCATTCTGCTGGTTGGATACCGCTACCGTTACCAATGCGATAACGATAAAGGAGAAAAGAATCACGATAATTACCGAGTTCTGTATCTTATTTTTCAAGGACGGCGCACTGGATAAGGAGAGGGTCAAGCCCGTAGGCAGAATCTGCACGAAGGCATTGATCATACCCAGAATACTCAACATCAAAACGATGATGGTAAACAGATAGGAGAACAAGGAGAAGAACTTTGTCCAAAAGCTCTTGATTTCTTTTCCGATCATTACCGCTTTGCCGTTATCGGCACGGTATATTAAGTGCGACCAACTGCCGTGGGTCTCGAATGCCGCCTCGTCTATTCCAGGTAAACCCGAAAAGGAGATAGTATCTTGCTTATATAGGTCTCCCGTACCGTTTTCCCAACTTCCGTCGGATTTATGGACGGCGTAGTCATAATCCGATAAGCCTTGGTACTTCCGGTAATCATTGGTCAGGAATAACTCGGTATATACCTTATTGGAACTACCCGTTGACCGTTTCAAGGATACAAGTAGGTGGAGAATATTTCCGTTGGAACGGTCAAAGTCTTTCTTCAAAAGATATGTACCTAGCTCTTCACCCCGCAGGAACCGGAGGTTCTCGTCGATACTAATGTCTTTTTCATCAAAAGCGTCCAGATACTCACTATCCCCTTTCCCGAAGGAAATAACGTTCCCTGCGGTATCTTGATCAAAGAGATGGAGATTATACTTATAATCCAAGAAGCGGAGCCCGATGGTGTGGTTCTTTTCCAATACCCGGAAAATTTCCCGGTAAGGGGCACCATCCTCAATCATGTTGTTCAATTCCTCGTCCTCATCCAAGGAAATGCCCAAATCCAAAAGTTTCCGTTCCGTCGCTTGATTCCTATCGCTTGCTAGGATTTTTGCGTAATCAATTCTTTCATACCGTTCTTTGATGGTATTGTACTTATAGAGGAATGCGGAGGCAAAAGCGGAGAATATGATCAACCAGATAACCAACCACGTGAAGGAAGTTGCCTCTTTTTCTACATAAAGATCAAAGGAAACGATATAAATGACCGAGAACAGCATGAGCAGCACCAACTGCATATCCAGCCTAAGCCCCCAAGCCAAACCAAAAACCACCAGTACGGCAATCAACAAAGCAAACAGGCGGTGATAGAGTTGCACCCTCATATCAAGGATGGAAACACTCATCCTGTGCGTAAATAGAAAGAGGATCAACATTAAAAACAATACTCCTAGTATAGCTAGGAAACTACCGAATTTCAAGTTGGCAATCCTTTCGAAATCGAAGGGGATATCCGTTTCCAAAACCAGGCGCTTTAACACGAAGGTTACGGCAAGGATACCGATTACGATTGCGATATAGCAAAGGATGGTGGCAAGGAATCTTGTTGAGGAAGACTTATTTTCCAAACCTTGGATCCTGAATTCCCGGTGAAAGAAAATGGCTACCCATAAGCCCAATGCCGAATTAACCAATAGCTTGGTCAAGGAAAGGGTAACGTATTGGGGATTGTAATTCGAGGAAAGAAATGGGATGTCAGAGAAGTTTTCCACTAAACCAAAGGCATCCACGGCTAGCCAACCGCATAGTATCCCGAATATGAACAAACCCAAACCCAACATGGAGTTTTTTTGCTCGCATATACTCCGGCACACCCGGGTATACCATATTACCAGTAAAATTAAGCCTAAGGAATACAGGAAAAATAATAGGTATGCCCTTCCTATTTTTCTAACGGGCACGTCGGATTCCAAGGAGCAAAGGGATTCCCCCGCTAAATTTTTCAATACGAATTCAGAACCCGGCGGAACCACCTCCAAAGAATTCGGAACCCTTCCTGCCGAGGACTCACGTTCCATGTCCAAGGCAAATACCGGATTCAAGTATAAGGAGGGTACGTTATACTCATACTTTAAAGGCAAGAAGGCAAGAATTTCAGCTCCCGCATCGGTTTCCGTTCCGGTGAGATAATAATACCCCGTAGTTAATTTGTGAATACCCGATTTACGGTTTTCCCCGAGATAGAAGTCAACATCCTCAAGGTCAATCCCCGCGTTTACCCCGTTCCAAAAGACCAAGGAGTCCTTTTCGTAAACAACGACCGTATAACTTTTTGAAAATAGGGAGCGATAAGACTCATCCTCCCAATCAGCACGGGTAAAGAAACCGGTGAGTTTACCGGGTCCTTCCATCAAGGTATTGAAATCCCTTTCCATATCGTGGAGGTGAACTTGCACCTTATCCACGAATTTACGGGTATCATCTACGGACCGTCCGAAGAAGTCCAATCCTATCGCAGCCAATAATACCGCTATCGCGGCAAGCAGTAAATATCTGCTTCCAATTTTTGCCATAATATTTGTAGGCTCTCCTCCCCCCTTGTCTAAAATGTGTCCGGGTTTTCTCTTTGTTCGGACTAATTAGAGTTAGCAAAATCCGCGCCGAACATGCAATATATGCCCTTTCGTAGTAATATATATATTTTTTTAAGGCAAAGCCGTTAGGAATATTACGCTTCAAAAAATGGTTGATTCAAAAGGAATCCTTTCCAAGCAACCCTCTTTTCAAGGCAAAGCCCTATTTTTGCGGCATAAATTGAAAAACGATCCTCCAATGAAGGGAAATGAGACCGTAGTTAACGTTGAAGTAGCAAAAAACCTAGGTTTAAAAGCGGATGAATTCGAAAAAATCCAAGAAATCCTAGGGCGTATGCCCAACTTCACGGAGTTAAGTATTTTTTCCGCCATGTGGTCGGAGCATTGTTCTTACAAGAACTCCATTGTCTGGCTAAAAACCCTTCCTCGCGAGGGTAAAAAACTCCTAGTGGGTGCCGGCGAAGAAAATGCGGGGCTGGTGGATATCGGTGGCGGATTGGCTTGTGCCTTCAAAATCGAATCCCACAATCACCCCTCCGCCTTGGAGCCGTTCCAAGGAGCGGCTACCGGTGTAGGAGGTATTCATAGGGATATTTTTACGATGGGAGCACGTCCTATCGCGGCATTGAACTCCCTCCGGTTCGGGAATATCAAAACGCCACGTACCAAACACTTGGTAAAAGGTGTAGTAAGCGGTATCGGGCATTACGGAAACTGTTTCGGTGTACCGACCGTAGGAGGCGAGGTATTTTTCAATGATTGCTACGAGCAAAACATCCTGGTAAACGCGATGTCCGTAGGTGTGGTAAAAGTAGGGGAAACCATCTCCGCTTGTGCTGACGGGCCGGGCAATCCCGTCCTTATCGTAGGTTCCGCAACAGGAAAAGACGGTATCGGTGGTGCGGCATTCGCTTCCGCTGAATTGACCGAGGATTCCTTGAAGGATCTTCCTGCTGTTCAAGTAGGTGACCCTTTCCAAGAAAAATTACTCCTTGAAGCTTCTTTAGAAGCTATTGCCTCCGGTGCCGTAGTAGGTATGCAGGATATGGGTGCGGCAGGTATTACTTGCTCCACCTCCGAAATGAGCGCCAAGAGCGGAACGGGAATGCGTATCGATTTGGATAAGGTTCCTACCCGCCAAGCGAATATGCTTCCTTTTGAAATCTTGATTTCCGAGAGCCAGGAGCGTATGCTTATCGTAGCCAAGAAGGGCGAGGAGCAAAAGTTGTTCGATATCTTCGACAAGTGGGACTTGGAATGTGAGGAAATCGGCGTGGTTACGGATACCGGTAGACTGGAATTTTACCAGCATGGCGAAATCGTAGCGGATCTTCCCGCGGAGCCTTTGGTTTTGGGTGGTGGCGCACCTGTTTACCACAGGGAATACGAGCGCCCCAAGTACTTTGATAAAATAGCGGATTTCGATATCAATGATATCCCAGTACCCCAGGACGTTAAGGCTACCGCTAAAAAATTGTTCGCTACACCTAATTTGGTTTCCAAGCGTTGGGTGTACGAGCAGTACGATTCTATGGTACGAACCAACACCGTTACGACCAATCGTCCGTCGGACGCATCCATTGTTCGTGTTAAAGGCACGGATAAATCACTTTGCGTGACCACGGATTGCAACGCTTCCTATGTTTTTGCAGACCCTTATAAAGGAGGAATGATTGCCGTTTCGGAAGCGGCGAGAAATATCGTTTGCTCCGGTGGCGAACCCGTAGCCATTACCAACTGTTTGAATTTCGGTAATCCGTATAATCCTGAGGTGTATTTCCAATTCGTGAACGCCATCAAGGGAATGGGTGATGCATGCCGTAAGTTCGATACACCGGTAACGGGCGGAAACGTGAGTTTCTACAACCACACCAAGTTCGAGGACGGTTCCGAAAAACCGGTATTCCCTACGCCGACAATCGGTATGTTGGGTATCCTTGAGGACGCGGAGAACCACACTACCCTTGATTTCAAAAACGAGGGCGACTTGATTTACATGATCGGTGTTTCCGCCGATGATTTGGGAAGCTCCGAGTACTTGCGAGTTATCCATAACGTGGAACACTCTCCTGTACCTCACTTCGATATCGAGGAAGAGTACGCATTGCAAAAGTGCATTGCCAAACTTATCCGAGGAAAAGCCATCCAATCCGCGCATGACATAGCGGATGGTGGATTGTTCACCAACCTTACGGAAAGTGCCATTGCCTCCGGTTTGGGTTATACCTTAAATACTGACTTGGGTATTAGAATTGATGCTTTCCTGTTCGGTGAGAAACAAAGCCGCGTAGTGGTGACCGTTTCCCGTTCCCAAAAGGATGCCTTTACGGCAATTATGGACGAATGCGGTCTGGCGCACTCCAAATTAGGCATGGTGTCGGGTGAAAACATTTTGATTGACGGTTCCGATTTCGGAAAGGTCGCGGATTGGAAGTATATTTATGACAATACTTTAGAATCATATATGGAGGCATAAAGCTCCCTTGATAAAATTTCATTTTTGCGAATATGAGACATCTATCTTTTTTTCTAGCCCTTTGCGTGGCAGCCGTCCTTGTGGGATGCGGCGGTGCCCCTAGCAACAATTCCGCTTTTCAGGTAAACGGAGATTTTACCGGTGCGGACAATATGCAAGTATTCTTTGACCACGTTAGTTTGAATAATACGGCGAACATCAAAGCCAAAACCGAAGCTACCGGTTCCGGACAATTCGCTATCGGATTGGATGAGCATCCCGGTGCGGGTGTTTACCGTGTTCGTATGGGCGCAAAACGCGCTTATATGATTCTTGACGGTAACGAGGACGTTATCAATTTAAAAGGTGATATCGCTACTGTGGATTCTTATGAGTATACGGTTGAAGGCTCTACCGCCTCAAATGATTATATCTCGGTCCAAAAGGATTTAAAATCAGGTAAAATCAAGCCGGCTAATCTTGCTTCCTCCCTTAGCGGGAAAAATGGATTGGTTAATGCCTACGTAACTTATAACCTGTTCAAAAACTCCTTGAACGAGGAAACCATAGCGGCTCTAAAATCCGCGGGAGACCAACTTAAATCCGCTATGCCTAGCTCCGATTACACCAAGGAATACATGGAATTGGTATCCCTAAAAGAAGGGCAATACAAGCAGATGCTTGCTACACAGCGCATCCAAGTAGGAAAGCCCGCTCCGGAAATTAAGCTTCCGGATCCGAACGGTAAGGAATACGCGCTTTCCGATTTAAAAGGAAAAGTGGTTCTTATTGATTTCTGGGCAAGCTGGTGTGGTCCTTGCCGCCGTGAGAACCCTAACGTGGTTGCCATGTACGACAAGTACAACAAGAAAGGATTCGAGGTATTCAGTGTTTCCTTGGATCGTGCCAACGGTAAGGAAAAATGGATTAACGCCATCAAAAAGGATCAACTGAAGTGGCCTTACCACGTAAGTGATTTGAAATACTGGCAATGCGCACCTGCCAAGGAGTACGGTGTTTCCGGTATTCCTAAGACGTTCTTGATTGATAGGGACGGAAATATTGCCGCTATTAATCCAAGAGGGGCGGCTTTGGAACCTGCATTGAAGAAGGTTTTATA
>JAHDDF010000317.1 GCA_020629475.1 Saprospiraceae bacterium | reverse complement strand
CTTGCATCCAAGAAAGTATTTATGAATTGCTTCCCTGAATTTTTTACGGCTCCTGCCCAGTGAAGTTTACAAAAAGAACCTTTCTCTACCGGTTCTCCCTTGCCTTTTGTAATGTAAATAAAGGCACCACCTTCTTTTAATGGTACAGGTTCTCGGAAATCTCCATTTCCGACATAAGGATCCATCAATTTTGCCATTGATTCCCCCTTTTCACGAACCGAACGATCCTGGGACAATAAATCATCCTTTTGGATAATGGAAACGAGTTTTATATCCATGTTGGATTCACTCTCCTCCGAAACAATATCTATGGTAAGACTATCTCCCGGGGACATCAGCATGAGCGCCTCCGTGAAAGGCGTAATACGCCCTTCTTCCGCTGTTTCAAAATCAACGTCAGGAATTTTATATTTCATGGGCTTTTGCCGTTCCCAAGAGGAAAACTCCACTTTTCCGTCCCTTCTTCGAATAATATGGTATTCCAAAAAATCCCCGGGTTTGGGAGTTTCTCCTTCCATATCAATATGCATGGTATAAGGATAACCACTGGGCAAATTCCGGTTCCCTGAATCACAAGCGGAAAAAAGGAAAAGCCCTAAAACAGGAATTAGGAATTTGAATCTCATCTGGTTCCGTTTTCAGAAGCTAAGGACTTTCTAACCGCATTTTTAAAGCGGGAAATACAAGCGTCAACCGTGCCGTAGAAATGACCACCGGAAGCATTTTTATGCCCGCCACCCTTAAACCATTTCGTAGCTATTTCTTGAACGGAAAAATCTCCCTTGGAGCGAAGTGACAATTTAATAATGGTTTGCTGCTCTTTGATAAAAGCCGCAATCCTGACATTCTTCATTTTCAGGATGAAGTTCACTACCCCTTCGGTATCGCCTCTTTGAATATCAAAATCCTCGAAATCTTGCTTCGTCAACCAAATAATCCCGGTTTCTAATTCATCAATAATTTCCATCCTATTATACAGGCAATGCCCAAGCAAACGAAGGTTTTTCTCGGACATACTGTTGTATATCTCGTCTTGGATAAAAACAGGATCAGCGCCTGCAGCCTGCAGTGCACCCGCCACACGGAAGGTTTCAGGGGTTACCGAATACCTAAAGGAACCGGTATCCGTTACGATACCCGTAAATAAACAATCACCGATTTCCTTGTTTGCCTTATTAGCGTCCCCCATCATCTCCATGAATTGGTACACCATTTCACAGGTAGAACTTGCTGAAGTATCGGACATCACGTAATCCGCGAATCCTTCCGGGTACATATGATGATCAATCATTACCACGGGCGCCTTGGATTCGCTTACTTTCATTTCCATAGGATCAATCCGATCAAGGGCATTGAAATCCAAGCAGAAAATCACCTCGGCATTATCAATCGCACTAAAGGCGACATCCTTTTCCAAATCACAAATAATGCTGTCATCCGCACCGGGCATCCAAGCTACGAAAGCAGGATATTCCGAAGGAAAAATAACCTTTACGGAATGTAAGCCCTGTTTGAGATAGTGCGCCAGCCCTAAGGAGGAACCAATAGCATCACCGTCAGGATTCCTGTGGGAAATAATGACGACGTTTTTAGGGAAGGAAAGAAGTGCCTTTAAGTCTTGTAAATTCTCCATATATATAGGTAGTCGTGCGTATTTGGTCGGGAACGCAAAAATAAGACCCATTTGCCATTAACATAAAAAAGCGGTGATAAGCTTCGATTTTCGACCTCTTTTTTCTTCCTCGAAGTCCAAAAAGGGCTCTGCTTTGGAAATAATCAAATTTAACTTTCGCTTTACAGGGTCAAATCGTACTTTTGCAGCGAAATTCAGGAATAGCATTCCTGGATGAATTATTGAAAACATTCTCAACCAGAAAAAATAAAAACACCCATGGCAGGAAATATCACTTTCACCATGATTAAGCCGGATGCGGTACGTAACGGACACATCGGTGCAATCCTAGAGCAAATCAACGGTGCGGGTTTCCGTATCAAGGCAATGAAGTACACCAAGCTTTCCGCTGAAAAAGCAGGTGAATTCTACGAAGTACACAAGGAGCGTCCATTCTACGGTGAGCTGGTGGAGTTCATGTCTTCCGGTCCTATCGTTGCGGCGGTTTTGGAAAAAGACAACGCCGTTACTGATTTCCGTACCCTTATCGGTGCCACCAATCCTGCTGAAGCAGCTGAAGGTACCATCCGTGCGAAGTACGCGACCAGCATTGGCGAAAATGCGGTTCACGGTGCTGATTCCGACGAGAACGCACTTCGTGAAGCGTCTTTCCACTTCGCGGCTACTGAAATGTTCTAAGAACATTCATACGCAATGAAAAAGGGTCCGGAATTTATTTCCGGACCCTTTTTTTATATCCCAATTTGGGAAACGATTAAATCCGGATCCACTTAGTAACATGGCTCCAGTCCTCTCCCTGAAGCTTAATGGTATAAACACCGGCAGGAACCGAGTTTAAATCCAAGGCATTAAAAGAACCTGTTTTTGTAGCATACAAAACTCTTCTTCCCTTAGCATCATATAACGCTACATTATATTCACCGGGATTCAGGTTTACGAATTCCAAATTCAACATTCCTTGAGATGGATTAGGGTAAAGTTTTAATGCTTCCTCCGGCCCTATGTTTTCCACGGAAGTGGAAGGTGTTATCGTAAAATTGGTATTGGAAATATCAAAGAAAATATTCTCGTCCCCTTTTACCTTAATTCTCGCTTGAGTGGTATTAATATTAGGAATCAGCACTTCTTGGGTACCATCGTTTGGTGTATTCTCGGCAATCAAGTACGGGTAGGTAAATCCTCCGTCCTCGGATAAATAAATATCCACCTTCGTACAGGAAACCGGGGGTGCCGTTGTGCTCGCCTTTTCCCAAAGAACGGTTTGCATGGTATTCCCTTGCCAAGTAATTCCATTAATATTGGGGACTAAAACCCTGAAAGGTCCTGCGCTAGCCTCCACGTCCACCAAAACGGAAACTTCAGCGGTCAATCCCGCAAGGGGTGCATTATCCCTTACCGTACATACGAAATTCATGGTCCGGGTTAATTCAGGAAGAACCTCCTCATCCGTTTCTATATTTTGCACAAGATCTTGAAGTCTCGGAAAAACCCTGGTAGGGGAATCAGAAGGATCCAAGGAGCGGAAAAGAGGACCATCCGTATTTTGATTCCCTAGGGAAACAGGATTTCCGTCGTCCTTTTGCTCCCAGCAATAAGAAAGATCATCCTCATCTTCATCCGTGGCAATGGCGGTTAATTCAAAAGGCGTTTCCTTAGGAATAACAAAAAAGGAAGCATCCACATTTACTACCGGATAATTATTTGTTGAAGTCGTTTTAGTCCCGCAGTTCCCGGAACCGTTTACGAATGCTTGGATTTCCTGGATTATTATGGAAATAATCGTCCGACTGGAATTGAACATTATTGGCACCGCAAAGCCCGGCATAAGCCATTATGGTACTTCCACTGCCCGGCTCTACCCCGTTCCCGTCTTGGGAAAAAGGGCTACAATTATTAAAGGTATGCTCCGCCCCGAATTGATGCCCCATCTCATGACTTACGTAATCCACGTCAAAAGGATCACCGATTGGCGCCGAGGAACCGGTAACGCCTCTGGCTTTATTGAAAAAGGAACAAACGGCGCCTAGGAATGCGAGCCCGCCTGAATCCGTTCCGAATACATGACCGATATCATAATTCCCGCCCCCAATTATGGAATTGAGGGTACTCTGGTTTTCATTTAACATGGTGCCCGGGTTACCATTGGTAAATGGATCCGTTGTTGAATTGGTATAAACTACATCCATATTATTGGCTACCAATTCAAATGTGATGGCTAACTCTCGTTCATAAATTCCCGTTACCCGGTTCATCGTGGTTACTATTCCATCCATGGCATCCTCCTTGGTTCCGCCATGAAAGGAAGTATACTCCCCGGTAGCGGAAACAGCAAGCCGGAAACTCATGATTTCCCCCGTGGTGTTCCTTAATCCAGAAATACCATGAGAGTGATGTCCGTGACCGGTAACGCCACAAGAGAATTTTTTATCGGTTCTGAAATCCCTTTTATAATAGACTAGATAATTATTGGATGGATTATTAAAATGATAAGGGTCTATGTAAACGGTGCCACGGTCCGTGAAAAGCATTCCATGAAATCCCTTGTGGGTAATATCTAACCTCCCGGACTCCGAAGGATTATCAGGATTAATGGCTACAAAGGTTTTTATTTGGGGCAGTCTATCAGCTAAACGCTCATGCATGATGGGAGCTTGTCGCACGATAAACTCTTGCAAACCCAATTTTGGCAAAGGGATTTGAAGCCTTACTTCTTCCTCAATGGGTAAGTCTTGTAGGGATTGAATAAAATCATCCGTTGGAGCAAAAATTTCGTATTCCTCCGGAAAAATGGCTCTTCCTTCTCTTGGCAAAAGGGATTCATCAATACTTAGCCATTGGGCGGTTGATTGTGCTAAAAAATGTGAGGTAAAAATGAAGAAGGCTGCAATAAGGCTCAAGGATCCTTTCATGCGGTGTGGTTTTGGTTTTAGTGACGCGGACAATTCGGCTAAGAGCTTGTTTAAAATTTAGTAATTGGTCTGCGAAGCCCACTTTTTCGCTTACTCTTCGTTGAAAAATTAGGCTTGATAGCCCTGCTATCATCCTAATTCTCCGCCTCGATTAAACCAAAAATTGATGTTTCTCGACATAATGACCAAAATTTAAACATGCTCTCAAAACCCAAAATCATGAGAAGGATTTTCATCATCACCATGACCTTATTCGCCTCCTTGGCGCTTTTTGCGCAAGAGGACGGCATGACCCAATACAACTTTACCG
>JAHDDF010000011.1:28442-28680 GCA_020629475.1 Saprospiraceae bacterium | reverse complement strand
TTATAGTGAGGATTTACCTTCCATCCTAGCATTAAGGAAATGATAAAAAGGAAAGGAAATGTGTATTTAATGACTTCCATTTTTATTGTTGTTATTGTTGTCAGGTTGGAAAACCTGACAAGGGGGGGGGCAAACGGGGGTTAAATCTCCCCCCTTGTCAGGCGTCCTGACAAATAAATGAACAAAACACATTTTCATCTTTTTCTTCACTTTTAAACTTTTTAAAGAATCTTTCTTG
>JAHDDF010000011.1:25767-28432 GCA_020629475.1 Saprospiraceae bacterium | reverse complement strand
ACAAAATCACTCACATTTTCATCTTTTTCCATCTATAAGGAAAAAGGCCCCAATGTCAAAATACTACGAACGATTATATTTCACGACTTGTACCATCAATCGTTGGAAACATGTCATGAAAACGGATGAAAGAAAAATCATTATTACGGATAGTCTACAGTTCTTATTCAAAGAAGGCAGTATTCAAGTATTTGCATTTGTGATTATGCCTAATCATATCCATTTGGTCTGGCAAATCAAGGAAGATATAAGATTAAGCCTAGTTCAGCAACGATTACTGAAATTTACGGCATATAAAATCAAGGATGCCATGAGAAAAGACGGGGAAAGTATAGCCGCATTCCACTCCGGCAGAAGGGATAGGAATTTTCAAGTTTGGCAAGACCGATCCCTTTCTAAGCGGATGATTACTCATCGAATCGCTTGTCAAAAAATAAATTACATCCATGGTAATCCATTACAAAAGCAATGGAATCTCATTGAAAAGGCAGAGGATTACAGGTTTTCTTCAGCATCATTTTATGAGACCGGAGAAACGGAATGGAAATTTTTGAAGCATATTGATGAGCTGTGAGTGTCATTGGTTTGGTTTGGTTTGTCAGGACGGAAGTCCTGACAAGGGGGGGGATCATATGAAAAATATAAAAACACCCCAATGTCAGGTTTTCCAACCTGACGTTAATCTTAATCTCACATAAGTACAAAAAAAAAGAGGAGGACCCTCCGGCCCTCCTGCTAACCAACTAAAACTCAAGAACTATGACTCTTGAAACTTCCCGATTAGAACAGAACAGAAAAACGGGAAGAAATATTCTAACAATGTTTAACCTACAACCTCGTTGGGATTCTGGGATTCTACAATCTCCTTTTTGAATCCAAGCAATCTTCTTACGGATTGCGTTCCGGCATATGCCAACCAATACATGACCGGCACTACCACCAACGTCAAAACAGTTGCAAAGACCAAGCCATAAATTACGGTCCAAGCCATCGGACCCCACATTGCGACATTATCTCCACCTATAAACATTTGAGGATCAAGGTGGGAAACAAGAGTAAAAAAGTTAAAATTAAATCCTATCGCCAAAGGTATCAAACCGAGGACGGTCGTGATTGCCGTTAACAATACTGGGCGAAGACGCGTAGCACCACCTCTGATGATGGCTTCACGCATTGCTTTACCGCTTAAACGTTGGTTGGCTGCCAAACCAAGTTCCTCACGTTTGTTCTTGACCAATAGGTTAATATAATCTATCAATACGATGGCGTTGTTTACCACGATTCCCGCTAGGGAGATGATACCAACACCCGTCATAATTACTACGAAATCAGCTCCGGTCAATAATATCCCCAAGAATACACCAATGGTACTCAAGAGGATTGACAACAGAATGATAATGGGTGAGGTAAAGGAATTAAACTGCGTAACAAGAATGATGAAAATCATGAACAAGGCAAGGATAAATGCCGTGAACAAAAATTCCATATTCTCCGCTTGCTCCTTTTGCTCACCGGTAAACTCGTAGGAAATACCTTTGGGCATCTCGTAGCGCGTCATTTGTTTTTCCAAGTTGGCAACGATTTCATTGGCGTTATAACCATCCAATACATTAGAGGAAACCGTTACCATACGGTTCAAATCCTTACGCTTAATGGCGGTGTAAGTCTCGCCATCCTCAATATCCGCTACTGATTCAATCGGTACTTGCTTCACGCGTCCGTCCCCCCTATCACGGAAAGTAATTTTCTGTGCCATCAGGGCATCCTTGGAATTGCGGGTATTTTCATTGGAACGAATATTTATCGGATATTCATCTTCCCCTTTCTTGTATTTGGAAACCTCAAGACCGTACTGCGCGGTACGGATTGCCACGGCGATATCACGGGTATTCACCCCGTACAAACGTGCTGCCTCACGGTCAATCCTAACCGTCCGTTCCGGCTTGGCAAGCTTTACGTCCGCTTTCAGTTCCTCGATCCCTTGGATATTGAAGCCATTTAGGTAATTGATGATTTTCTGTGATTCCGTCATCAATTCTTCAAGGTCCTCACCCGTCAGCTCGATATTCACCGGCTTACCCGTTGGCGGACCATCCGCGTTTTGCTCCACGGCAATTGAAACCCCGGAATATTTCCCGAGTACCGTTTTTCGGATGGCTTCCATTGCATCACGGGAACTCAATTCCCCACGGTCTGAAGCAGGCACGAAGGATACCGTCAAACGCGCTTTATTAGGTGATGACCCCGGATCCGGTGGACCGTTTGGATCAGCCGTTCCTTCCCCGATTTGGGTCAAGATGGATTCAACGATAGGTCCGTAAGGTTCCATGGCTACCTCTACGTCCTTCTCCATGCTTTCCATTAATGCCTTGGTTTCAGCGATATCCGTTCCCACATCCATTTCCACGAATGCATTCACGTATACGGGGTCCGCGGTAGGAAAGAATACCACCTTGGGCATAAAGGTTCCAAAAAGACCTAAGGAAACCACCAATAATGCCAAGGTCCCAAAGAAAATCCCAAGGGGATTTAATTTACCTTTTAAAGCAAAACGGATGAATTTATCGTATCCTTTTTCCAATACCGGCAATACCTTTTCTTGGAAAAAGAAAGAGGCAGGACGAAGGAAAACCAGGTTAATAAAGGACAAGGCACCAAAAAGGAA
>JAHDDF010000011.1:8118-25667 GCA_020629475.1 Saprospiraceae bacterium | reverse complement strand
AAGAGGCAGGACGAAGGAAAACCAGGTTAATAAAGGACAAGGCACCAAAAAGGAAAAGAATATTCCTCAACCAGAAAAGTCTAGGTCCCCTACCCTTTGACATGGATGCTTCAAGGGCTTCCATATCCCCGAAAATCAAGCCGTTTCCGTAGCCGCCCAAATAAGTAACCAAATGAGCTATGGCTCCGCAAGCCAACAAAACAACCACTAATAAAAGCCCGTTTCTTAGCCTTCGTCGTTTTTCCTCCTTGCTATCCGCTCGTTGGTCCACCTTCATCAATAAGGAAGTCAAAACCGGATTGATAACCAATGCCACAAATAAGGATGAACTCAACACGATGATGAGCGTCATAGGAAGGTATTTCATAAAACTACCCATGATCCCGGGCCAGAAGGCAAGCGGTATAAATGCGGCAAGGGTGGTAGCCGTGGAGGCAATAATAGGCCAAGCTACCTCACCGGCTCCTTGTTTTGCCGCTTCAAGCGGAGGTACACCCTGCTGCATATAACGGTAGACGTTTTCCACAACCACGATCCCGTTATCCACCAGCATTCCCAAGGCGAGAATCAAGGAGAATAATACAACCATATTCATGGTTACCCCCATCAGGTTGATGATCATGATACCCATCAACATGGAAAGCGGAATGGCGACTCCCACGAAGAGCGAATTTCTTAATCCTAGGAAGAAGAGTAGTACCAATACTACCAGAATCACTCCTGAAATAATGGAGTTCTGGAGGTTGTTTACCTCGTTTCTGGTGTTCAAAGATTGGTCATTAAACAAGCTCACTTTAAGGTTCTTTGGGAAAACGTTTTCCTTCGCGTCATCCACGATGACCTTGATTTCGTCAGCGGCATCCAAGAGGTTGGCGCCCCTTTTCTTTACCACGTCGCAGGAAACAACGGGTAAAGCATCCGAACGGGCGTAACTCGTCCGTTCCTCAAAATCGAATTTTACTTTTCCGATATCACGGATATACACCGGCGAACCACGTTCTACCTTAATTACCGTATTTTCAATTTCTGATGCGGATTCAAAAAGCCCTACGACACGCACGGCACTACGGAAACCATTCGATACGATTTCACCCGCCGACATCGTAACGTTTTCCTGTTGCATGGCTTCTTGGATATCGTAATAGGATATCTTCCTTGCCTGCATCGCCAGCAAATCCACTTCGATCACCATTTCACGCTCCACGGAACCTTTGATCTGCACCTCGGAAACACCCTTTAGTTTTTCTACCTCGTCTTGGAGGTATTCCGCGTAGAAACGAAGTTCATCCACGGAAAAACTACCTGAAAGATTAATGGTTACGATAGGCAGCTGCGACATATCCACATCTTGGATAATCGGATCTTTCGGGATATCATCCGGTAGTTCCGGCTTGGCTTTATCCACGGCATCCTTTACGTCCAGCATTGCCTCATCGATATCCACCCCGGATTGGAATTCCACTTGGATGATGGAAAAATCCTGCATGGATGTGGATTCGATATATTTCACCCCCTCTAAGGATTTCAATTCCTTTTCGATGGGGCGAGTTATCAGGTTTTCGATATCCACGGCGGAGTTACCCGGATAAGGAGTATTCACGAATACGTTGGGCATCGAAATTTCCGGATACTGCTCCTTGGGAATGGAATTGAACGCCCCTACACCAAAGATTAGAATCATGAAGGTAAGTAGGAGGATGGTCAAGGAATTGTCCACCGCCCATGAGGTAAGCCCAAAATACCGGCTACCCAATGATTGATTTTCTTGATTGTTATCCATTGCTTCCCTTGGTTTCTTCTGTTTCTTCTTGGATATCCACTTCAATGGCTTGTCCTTCGGAAAGACCACGTCCTCCCATTCCGATGATTAACTCATCGCCTTCCAAACCATCCGAAATCACGGTCATTCCCTCGAAGGATGAACCCGGTGTTATGTATTTTTTTCGAGCGATGTCTCCTTCTTCATCCTTATCCACTACGTATACATAATCCAAGCCTGCCACATCTTGTCGAATCACGTCATCAGAGACCATAATGGCATCCTTGATGGTTTCATCGTTAATCATCATGGTAGCAAGTAGGTTCGGCTTTAAGATGTTTCCGGGATTGCTCATGGTTACCTCAACATCAAATGTTCTATTCGCCGGGTTCACGGTTCGTCCGATTTGGCTCACCGTAGCGGTTCTTTCCTCCTCGATGGAAGGGAATTTCACGGTTACTTTCTGGCCCCGCTTCACGGACTTCAGGTATTTTTCAGGGACACCTGCTACAACTTTCACTTTACTTGTATTCATAATCATGATAATCGGGGAACCGGGTCCTGCCATTTCTCCCTGCTTGATCATGACCATATCAATTACACCGGTAGCCGGCGCGTAAATTTCAGCCTTGGTGGATTGGAATCTTACCGCCTCTATACTTTTCTGCAGGCTTTCCATGTTGTTTTTAGCTTGGAGGTATTGCATTTCTGAACCGATATTTTGGTCCCAAAGGCGTTTTTGGCGATCGTAAACCGTTCTCGCCAATTCCAATCTTTTCTCCAATTCCGCTACTTGCTTATCCACGGATTCCATATCTACTCGTCCCACCACTTGACCTTTGCGGATGGACTGTCCTTCCAACCAAGGCATGTGAATCAATCTTCCGCCCATTTCAGCGGAAGCCATATGCGGATCATCCGCTTGTACATTCGCTTGTATGTCGGAATAATGTTTGAAATCTTCTTTGATGGGCCTTACGGCAACAACGGAAGTCCTACGTACTTTGGTCGTATCCGTCCTGTCCAACTCCGCCTCCAATTTTTCAATAAAATCCTCTAATTCCGTACGGGCATCCTGTGCCTCGGAAAGCAGGGTTTTCATCGTATCCCTTTCAACAGGAATATCTTGAGGAATGGTTAAACTTACCTCATAAGGGTCTTGCGGCATACAAGCCACGACCAACAATGGGAATAATAAAAGAAGAAATAGATTCTTTCTCATATCTAATTTATTTCCTGATTCTGTTTTGGATTTTGGTTCTTATTTGCCAATTGCCTTATCCAAGGCGAACTTAGCGACCAACAAGTCGTATTTCGCTGAGGTTAGATTGGCTTGTGCTTGAAAAAGGCTTTGCTCCGCTTGGGTAATTTCCAGACTGGAACCAACGCCCTCCTTGTATTTGATTCTCGCTGTACGATAGATTTTCTCCGCTAGGTCAACATTCTTTTGCCTATCCGCTAAGCGGTTCTTGGCATTTTTGTAATCCTGACGGGCATTCTCTACTTGGAGTTCGATGGTTCGTTCCAAGGTTTTTACACGGTTACGGACTTGCTCCAACTGAAGGTTTGCCCTTTGGATAGAAGCACGTTTGCGGAAACCGTCAAAGATGGGTACGTTAAGCTGTAGACCAACAACGGCGTTGTCATTCCAAGTACTTGTCGGAATATCATCACCTTGCCAATTGATTCCATAAGATCCGAATGCCACCAATTGAGGTAGGTATCCCGCCTTGAAGCTTTGGACATTTAATTCATTTAGTTCAATAGCGGATTGAAGGATGGCGTACTCCGAACGATTGGTATAATCAATTCTTCCTTCCAGGTCTTCCTGAGTTGCCTCGATTAATAATGCATTTAAATCATCAGAAAGGACAATTTTTTGGGTGACCGGATATCCCATTTGGTATTTCAAGGCATTCTCGACCAATCGTCTGCTTCTTGATAAATTATCCATTTCAGCCTTTAGGTTAGCAATGGATAAATCAAGTCTATCAACATCCAATTGTTCAACAAAACCGGCTTGGTACAGCTCGTTTGTCTCAAATCTCAAGGTTTCCAAATTCTCGATATTCTTCTCGAGAATCTTTACATTTTCATCGATAATCAGTGCGGGCAAATAAGCGTCCCGGACATCGTTTCTTACGGCATCCCTTTCCGCTACCAATTGTTTCCTCACTTGGGACGTGAATTGTCGTGCCGCTCTTAGTCCAATGATATAACTGCCATCAAACAAAAGAGCGGAAGCCTCCAAGGACATCCCGAAGTTGTGCTTTACCCCAAAAGTTACTTCAGGATTAAAATTAGGGTCAACCATTCCCGTGGTCGGATCTATCCCGAATTCCTGCGGGAGAATAGTAACCGGTAACTTGAGGAATCGATTATAATCCGATTTGAAATTGACTTGGGGAAAACCGATTGCTTTAGCTTCCTCAACCCGCCAATCCGCATCGGAAACGGCAATTTGCGCATCCTTAATCTTGATACTGTTGTTCTGGGCATAACTCACCGCCTCATTCAAGCTGAATGATCTCGAATTTTGAGCAAATGAGCTTACGCCAACAAACAATAGGACTACCCAAAGGGTGATTCTTTTCATTGGTTGCTTGTTTCTTTTAGATATGCCTCCATAACCGCCAATCCTTTTGGAAGGACCACGCCGTGGAGATGATAGGAGATAAACTCCAAGAATAATTCGTCTCGTTTATATCTATCCAAAGGAAAAAAATCTTCATCCACAAGGACTTCCGATTTTCCGACATAGAATTTCGCAATGATTTCAGGATCAATTTCCTCCCGGTAAAACCCGTCTCTTTTTCCCGTCTCCAAATTTGACTTGATGACGTCATAAACGTGTCCTCTGTGTAAGGATTGGAATTTATCCCAAGCCTCCTTGTAGTACTTTTGTAAATCATAGACTACAGCGGGATTCGTTTGGCGTAAAATCCCTGTTACGTACCTAGCTATCTTCAAGTGTTCCTCCACCGGATTGGCGGCACTCTCTTGGATTTGACTGATAGCTTCCATCTCCTTTTCTAGGTGAAGCGAAGCCACTTTTAGCACCAAATCCATCTTGTTGCTCACGAATTGGTACAGTGTCTTTTTTGAAATACCTAGATGCCGGGCAACATCATCCATGGTCATGCTTTTTATGCCGTAACGCATAAAAAGCAAATAGACCTGTTCAATTATTTCTCTCTCTTTTTCCAATACCTTTTGGTATTTATTTAGTTACTCCCGGAATCAGTGTCAAAACATTCATCCAAGGAAATTTAAATTATCCGCATAGGGCGATTGATTCTAGCGGGTATATCTCTAAATTCGTGGCGAAGGTACACCATAAAAACACAGGAAACATTTTTACGTTCAAATGTTTCCATAGTTTTTTACGTTTTAACACTTAGCAAAATCCATGTTTACATCCACAACAAAACAATACACTATAATAGGCTTAATGTCAGGGAGTTCCCTTGACGGACTAGACATTGTTGCTTGTAGTATGGAAGGCACTGAAAATGGTATCCAATGGAAACTCTTGGCTTCGGAAACCAAAAAATTTTCTCCAAAATGGATAGCAAGGCTCTCTCACTTGCCCTCAGGTAGTGCTATGGATTACGCAAAGACGCATACCTATTTTGGGAGATATTCAGGGGAATTGGTCAATGAATTCCTAGAAGCGCATAAAATAGAACCTGATTTTATCGCTTCCCATGGTCATACTATTTTCCATGCCCCGGAAAAATTCATGACCGCCCAGATTGGTTGTGGGGGTGCACTCGCCGCGGTAACCGGATTTCCTGTAGTTTCTGATTTCCGCACCGTTGATATCGGTCTAGAAGGGGAAGGAACTCCTCTAGCTCCAATTGCTGATAAGTACTTGTTTCAAGGGTATGATGCATACTTAAACCTTGGAGGAATAGCGAATATCTCCCTTCACCAAAACGACAAGTGGATTGCCTACGATATCAGTCCTTGCAATCAAGTTCTCAATCTATTGAGCCGACAAATAGGGCTAGAATTTGACGAAGACGGGCGGATAGCCCAAACGGGGAAAGTCATCCCTGAACTCCTCGAATTTTTGATGGGTCATCCTTATATGCATAAAACACCTCCTAAATCCTTGGATAATACTCAAGTATTCAAGGAGTTTGGTGTTCCCGTATTGAATCACGAAGGAAGCATAGCAGATAAACTCCATACGGTTTGCACATACATTGCAAATGCCGTAAGCCAATCAACTAAAGAAATTCGGGAACCAAGAATATTGGTTTCAGGGGGAGGAGCTCTAAACACTTTTCTAATAAACTGTATCACCGAGAATTGCCCTAAAGCAGAAGTCATCGTTCCTGAAGATTCCATTGTTTCTTTCAAGGAAGCCCTATTAATATGCTTAATGGGGTTTTTAAGAATTGAAAATAAGACTAACTGCTTATCAAGCGTAACGGGAGCCCTCTCCGATAGTATCGGTGGCGGCGTTTACCAAGGAACCAAAAAAAGAATTCAAGCATGAGTAAAAATGCCTTCATCACGGGGACTACGGGTTTTCTGGGTTCCTACTTGGCCGAAGAACTTTTACGGAAAGAATATAAGGTAAAAGGTTTAAAAAGGGAAACCAGCGATTTAAGTCTTGTAAAGCATATCGCTGAAGATATAGAATGGGTAGTCGGAGATATTACTGATCATTCTGCCTTGGAAAACGCCATCGAAGAGGGTGATTTGGTGTTCCATTGTGCGGCAATGATTTCGTACGCTCCTGTGGATTTCCCACAAATGCGGAAAATCAATGTAAAAGGAACCGAGACCCTAGTAAATGCTTGCCTTGAAAAAGGTGTAGGAAAACTCATTCATACAGGCTCTATTTCTTCTCTTCCTAAGAATAAGGATAGGAAGAAAATCGTAGAAGCCGCTACTTTATCCAAGGAAGAACTAAGTTCTGAATACGGGCGAACCAAACTTGATGCGGAGCTTGAAGTATGGCGAGGTGCCGCGGAAGGATTAAGCATGGCAATCGTCAATCCTTCAGTTATCATTGGTGCCGGGAATTGGAATTCCGGTAGTTGCCGACTTATTAAACGCGTGCACGAGGGGTTAAAATATTATCCTTTAGGTGGTACCGGGTTTGTTGATGTCAGGGACGTGGTGAAATTTATGGTATTACTCACTGAATCAGGCATTGAAAATGAGCGTTTCATCCTAAATGGTTTCAATGACTCCTATAAAGATTTCTTTAAGGATGTAGCTCAGGAACTAGGCGTTCCTGCTCCTTCCATTCCGGTAACCCCGTTCAAGGGTGGATTAGCCTGGCGTCTGGAGAAAATCAAATCCATGTTGGCAAGAAAGCGACCACTTCTTACCAAGGAAACCGTGAAGATGGCAGGTCAAACCCATCATTACAATGCTTCAAAATCAAGAATAGCACTAGATTTTGAGTATACTCCTAGAGAAAAAACCATTCATGATACCTGTAAAGCCTTCTTAAAGCAAAAGAATGGATTCAGTAAGTTCTAATTAAAACCCTTTTCCACCTATACTAAAATCGGCAAAAGCCAAAGGGGGATATAAATAAAGAAAAGCCGCATCGAAAATTCGATGCGGCTTTTCTTTATTTATTCCTTAATGGAATTGCGGAGTTCCATCTTAGAATTTACCTGGTGCGGAGAAACCTCCTTTACCAGCTTCAGGTCCTTCCGGACGACCCATATCGGATTCGCCATTACAAACCTTGAATTCAACACGACGGTTGATGTAAGAACCTCCATCAGTTTGAATTAGAGGAGTTTCCTCACCACCATAAGTTACTTTCAAGCGGCTGCGGTCGATACCATACACCTGTACTAGGTAGTCAACAGCAGTTTTCGCACGATTGTAAGACAATACTTGGTTGTAAGCATTGTTATTCAAACGGTCAGTGTGACCGATTGCTACAACGCAGATACCAGGATACTGCTTCATTACGCGAGCAACGTGGTGTAATTGAGCCTTAGCTTCAGGCTTCAAGTAGTACTTGTCCAAATCGAAGTGAATCATTGGCAAGAACCAATCAGAAAGACCCGGAGCTGAAGTTACTACAGGAGCAGGCTTCTCATTCCAACCTTGACCCTCACCGATTCTGATGATATCAGCTTCAGTCATTGGCTTTGGTGGTTCCGGAGCGGAAGCTACACCTTTGGAATCAACCTCGGATACCAACTCGGATGGAGTGTATGGCTGATCATCCTCACAGTCATATACACCGTCATTATCGGAATCCAAACGACGACCACGAGTATCAACTGGACAACCATTAGGTGTATCCGGCTCATCATCGAAATCGTTAAGAACGCCGTCACCGTCGTCATCCTTAAGCTCAACGATAGGACGCTTCTTCAACTCAGCGATGTCCTCCATTGGCTCACGCATTGGGTTAACCCAGTAAAGAGGCTCGATACCTTCTTTAGGATTGATGTTGAAGTTAATCTTCAAGTTGGTGAAGTGCATTACATCAACGTTACGACCAACGGTATAACCGTCGATATTGTCGTTCAAGGATGCAGTTGCTTGGTGCTCCAACGCAATGTTCAAATTCTTGTTGATTTTACGAGCAAGACCTACACCTACATCTACACCACCGAACAATGCGAAATCGTTCTTACCGGAAAGGTTCAATGAGTTAGTGTTAGGAGAATCGTGGGACTCACGTCCGTATACGATTTCAGTCTCGTAAGAATCATCCATGTAGGAATCCAATTGGTCAAGAACCTCAGTTTCTCCAAAGTTAGAGTTCTGAGAACCGTCACCTGCGGAGGAGAACCCAGGGAATCCAGGAACACCGTTATTGGTGTAGGCGGATTCTCCATTCAATAGGTTGATCTTAGTATTGTAAGTATACAAAGATGGACCAACAACGGAGTAAAGGTTCCACTTGTTCTCCTTCTTATGGAAAAGAAGGTTAGACAAATTAATGATCAAATGGAATGAACCTTGAATACCCGTAGTCTTGTAGTTTCTGTAGAAACGACTTGAACTAGAGTATCCATATTGATCCGCCCATACAGAACGAGGAACGTTGATTCCGGAATTACCAAGACGTGCAGGACGGTCATCTTGTCCCCACATATTAGTATAAGTTCCTTGGAATCTCCAAGAAAGGAAATAGTTAGCGGCTCTTCTTACGTGAAGACCCACGCCCCATCCCGGAAGTGGCTTCTGAACGTAAACGTCAGAAGATAGTGCGGCCATACCAATGCTCAAACCGATCTCGGTTCCGTGCTTTGGCTTAGGCCTGAAATAATCGTCATCAGAAGAGGCTTTTTCCTCATCCTGAAGCATGTAACCGGTGTCGGTGCCGGTCAAACTCGGAATGTCCGAACTGCTTTGTGCAAAAGTAAAACCTGCACAGAACAGTAAAACCAACAAAGCGTAAATTCTCTTCGTCATAGGGTTTTACTTTGATGATTAAGAAATTAGGTGTTTCAAAATGATAGATTGTTTCTATCGAATCACAAATCTATCGATTTTTTTCAAGGGTGCAAACAATTACCCCCTTTTTTTTGAGGTAATGCGCAAACCTATTAAAACTGCCGATAGGCAGTGGATTATCTCATTAATTTCTCCAAGGCGATTTCCAGTGCCTTAGTGGAGATTCCTGTGGCATCAGGATGAACGGCTTTTACTTCTTGTAATGCCTTTTTTATTGTCACGGAAACATCACCGAAAATGGCTTCGTCCGTCATGGGTGCCTCGGGCTGCATGAAGTACGCAAAAACCCGAGCCATACCGCAATTTGCAATAAAATCAGGAATCATGCTTAAACTCCGGTCAGCTTTTGCTGCCGTAGGGCCAAAAAACACTTGATCATCCACAAAAGGAACGTTAGCTCCTGCCGAAACCAACTCTAATCCCTTCTCGGTCAAGCTATTTATTTGCGCCTCGGTTATAAGCTTAGATGCTGCTCCGGGGATGAATATATCAGCGGACATATTCCAAAACTCCTTGTTCATTTCCTCGAAAGGAATCATCTTGGCGGAACTTAGCTTGTTTCCCTTTTTCTTGAGGAACAAGTCCCTGACTTCCTCCAACGAAAACCCGTCTTGGCTAATAACGCCCCCGGCACGGTCAATGATGCCTACAATTTTCGCACCGGCTTGCGCCAAGTAAAATCCTGCAGCGGAGGCGACATTCCCCCAGCCTTGGACCAATACCCTTTTACCTTTTACGTCGGTATTCTTGAAAATATCATAGAAATGAATAACGGATTCCGCTACGCCATATCCGGTAATTAAATCCGCAACCGCGAATTTGGAGCCTGATGCGGGACTGTACCGATTGTCCTCCACGATTTTAGAACAGCCTTGTCTTAGCTGTCCAATAACGCCGATTTTAGCACCTTCATTCAAATTCAAGTGACCATTTACGATCCCCTCCTGTGGATGCCATAAACCCAATTCCTCCGTAATAGGGATTACGTCCTTGATTTCGTCCACGTTTAAATCCCCTCCGGTACCGTAATAATTTTTCAATATCGGGTATACCGCGGAGTACCACCTTTCCAGTACTTCATCCCTACGTGGGTCACTCGGATCAAAGTCAATTCCTGATTTTGCCCCGCCGATATCCGGCCCACAAACGGAAAACTTGATTTCCATTACCTTAGCGAGAGAAACCACTTCCTCCCTATTTAAACCTTTCCTCATCCGGGTCCCGCCTCCGGCGGCACCGTTCCTTAAGGAATTTATGATTACCCATCCTCTTGCCCCGGTGGGCTCATCGCTCCATTCAAAAACGATTTCCGGACGTTTTGCCTTATAGCGTTCTAGTAGTTCCTCCATTGCTTTTTATTTACGATGGCGAATTTAGAAATATTAAGGGAGGATAATGATTTACCTTTGTAATTTAACCGTAATTATAACTTCAATCCTAACAACTTCAAACATCCTTAATATCAAGAAAACCCATGCTGGAAAACTGGCTACAGCCCCTTGACCCGGAACAAATTTTTGAAGGAGCGTCCCAATCGGATTTTCCGGGCTATTCCTATATCGAAGCATATGAGGATGATTTCCCGAATTTGGAAAATACCCACATCGCTATTATCGGGCTTGATGAAACGGCTGATACCATCAGGAGACACTTCTACAAACTATCTTATCATTTTAAAGGTTTGGCTTGCGCCGATCTCGGAAATATCCGTAAAAGTTCCTCGGATTTTTTGGCGCAAGTTCTGATAGAATTATCCGACGGTGGGATTTTACCCGTTATACTCGGTAAAGAACACATGGCATCCGCACAGTTCGTGGCACAAAAAGGGCTTCGAAAACTACATAATATATGTATCGTAAATGAGCGCATCCCTTATGAACCTGATTCCGAAGACCGGTTTTTCTTCTTGAATGAGTTATTGGAAAGATTCGATGACGCTCTATTTAATATAGGTATGCTGGGTTATCAAAGGCACTTTACGCCACCTTATATCCTGGATTGGTTGGAAAACGCGAAATATCCAAGATTAAGATTGGGTGAATTGGAGGGTAACCTAAAAGAAGCGGAGCCCATTATCCGGGATGCCGATTTATTCTTTCTTCACCTTAACGCGATAAGAGGCTCCGACGCACCCGGCGTAAAACAACAAACACCAAATGGCTTATTTGCCGAAGACGCCTGCCGTCTTGCCAGGTATGCGGGCATAAGCGACAAGACCGTTTCCTTTAGTATAGCCGGCTTATACAAGGAAAATGACCTAGGCAAACGAACCGCCCAATTGGCGGGACAAATATTATGGTATTTTTTGGATGGCTTTCATTCCAGGAAATCGGATTTTCCGGTTTCCCTTGGGCATATGACGGAATACTTAGTGGATATCCCGGGATATGAAAAGCCTTTCACCTTTTGGAAGAGCGAGAAAAGCGGAAGATGGTGGATGCAAATCCCGGCAAAAACGGGAGAGGAAATGGAACGGCACCGTTTAATCCCCTGCTCTTATGAAGATTACCAAAAAGCAGGTAGGGGGGAAATCCCTGAAAGGCTTTTGGAAGCGATTGAGCGTTTCAAAACGGATTGGTAAAACCATCCTGGGTTATCCCTCAATTAGTTTCTCCATTCGAATGCCGCGTGATCCTTTTACAAGAATCAAGGTATCTTCTTTAGGCAACCCAACTTTCTTTAAGAACTCGGTGGTGGATTCAAAGGCATTACCCATGTTTACCTCCTTAAATAAAGGACCAATGGTAATCACCTTATCAAAACCCGATTGATTTGCTAAATGTAGGATTCTAGTATGCTCTTCCTTGCTTACTTCCCCTAATTCCAACATATCCCCAAGGATGGCAATTTTCCTGACTGCATCCATCGCTTTCAAATTAGCGAGAGCATTTTCCATACTCGTAGGATTGGCGTTATAAGCATCAAGTATAATTCTCACTGAGCCTTTATCCACGATTTGGGACCTATTATTACCCGGGAGATAAGCTGATATTGCCGCACAAATATCAACCGTGGGAACATTGAAATGCTGCCCCGCTACGATTGCCGCTTGCATATTAGCAAAATTATACGCTCCTACCATTCGGGTACGTATTTCTACGTGTTTGCCATCCAATTGCCCGTGGAGGGTTAAAAAGGGATTCATTTCCTTGATCCTGATTTCACTCTCCCTAGGATACATGATACGTTGAGGCACGTGGGAGGATAATTCAGGCAAAAAAGGTACATCCTTGTTTACGAATGCCTCCCCCTTGTTTGCCGCCAAGAAATCGTATAGCTCGGATTTGGTTTTTTTCACTCCCTCAAAACTCCCGAATCCTTCCAAGTGCGCCTTGCCTACATTGGTTAATAGACCATGGGTAGGCTCGGCTATTTCAGCCAGCTCCTTGATATCACCGGGTTTATTCGCACCCATTTCTATAATGGCAAATTCGGTTCCTTCCCGCATTGCCAAAAGCGTAAGAGGGACACCTATATGGTTATTGAAATTACCTTGGGTGTAATGCGTCTCGTATTTCTTGGCTATTACCCCGTACAATAATTCCTTGGTAGTGGTTTTCCCATTAGTTCCCGTAATTCCTAAAACAGGAATATCAAATTGCCTCCGGTGATGCCTTGCTAGTAATTGAAGGGTCTTCAAACCATCCTCTACCAAAATAAACCTATCGTCTTTTTTAATGGACGGATCATCAATGATGACCGCAAGCGCACCCTTCTCCAATGCGGACGCGGCATATTTGTTACCGTCGAACCTTTCTCCTTTTAGGGCAAGAAAAATTGAATCCTTGGGCACGTTCCTTGAATCGGTAGTAATCCCGGTAGATTTTTTAAAGACCTTATATATCTCTTCTATTCTCATAAAAAAAGCCTTTCCGTAATGATACGGAAAGGCTTTTTTTTGTTCACAAGAAGCGTGAATTATTTGTACTTTCTTTTTTGCTTCTTACGCTTACCGAACTGGTTTCCACCCTTCATGTGGTTACCTGTTGGTGAACCGGTACGAGTCATGGCGCAACGGAAACCGATGGTACGATCCGCCTTGTCCTCTTGCTTGAATCTTCTTGCACCCGGAACAATCCAGTATGCACGGTCAGCCCAAGAGCCACCTTTGATTACACGAGCTTGGTCATTAATTAGCGTAGACTTACCATAATCGTAAACTACCTCGGATTCTTTATCACCATCCAAGTAATCATATACTTTTCCGCGCTTGTAGTTCTCGCGCTCGGCAACTTCATCATCCTCTACGTAACGGTACTTCAAACGACCAAGGCTATCCTTTTGAACCGGTTGTCCGTTTTCATCAAGTTCCTTGGTTTTAAAGATACCACCACGATAAGAGTTCAAATCGTGATTTTCAACATCCCTTAATGCCGTAGGAGTAAGAGGACGGTAAAGATCCAAAGTCCATTCGGAAACGTTACCCGCCATATTGTATAGACCGAAATCATTAGGCATAAAAGCACGAACCGGTGCGGTAATGTGGGCGTTATCATTCAACTTACCCGCCATACCCATGTAGTCACCACGTCCACGCTTGAAGTTAGCCATGATTTGACCTTGATACTTATTACGACGTACTTCACGAACGGTATTACCGTTCCAAGGATAAATCCTTCTATCGGAGATACGCTCGTCCTTAGGGGAAGTTTGGTTACCCTGAAGAGCAAGAGCCGCATATTCCCACTCCGCTTCGGTCGGAAGACGGTAGGAAGGAAGCATGATACCGTCATCGAAACGAACACGACGCTCGCCACCGGTACGCAAATCCTCCAAGTTCTTGTTTACGGAACCTTCGTATTGACCGGCAAGGTATGACTCCGTATTGAAGTTATCCTCGTCTTTTTGATCGTTATTATTGTTTAAGATACCTTTCTCGATAAGGATCATCTCGTTCACGCGATCGGTACGCCATTTCGCGTACTCATTCGCTTGAACCCAAGTTACACCCACTACCGGATAATCATCATAGGCAGGGTGACGTAGATAGGTTTCAACGAAAGGCTCGTTATAAGCCATTTCCTCCCTCCATACAAGCGTATCAGGGAGAGCGTTGATGGTAACCTCCGGGTAGGATTCCCCGAAAACGTTACCCAACCAGAAAAGATATTCACGGTAATCGATGTTGGACACCTCCGTTTCATCCATATAAAAGGAGGATACGGTTACCCTACGAGGGATGTTGTTCCATTCAAAGGTTACGTCTTGCTCGGTTACACCCATCATGAATGTACCACCCTCGATGAGTACCAAGTTAGGTCCGGTGACCTGTCCTTCGTAATCTTTTTTCTCGAATCCACCCCATTCGGTATCGTTGTATTTCCAACCCGTGGTGGAAGACCTTTCACCCTTTCCGCATCCTGCGGCTACCAAGCCGGTGAGGACCAGAAACATGGTCAGTTTGAAAAGATTCTTCATTTTAAGATATCGGTTTACTTAATCCAGTGTTTGGGAAGCCAAATAAGGGTTCGGCTCCTTAGGCGAACAAATATAATCAAAAACATCTTCCGGTAAATTCCGAAAAAGAAAAAATCGCGACAATAAGACTTTACGGAAGGATTTTCCGGCATTACCGGAACAACTCAAAACAATCGTTGTAATCAATCCGCTTCTTTCGACCTTCGTCAAAATTCAATATAAGTCCTATTTCGTGCGAGCCATTTGATTCCGAACTTAAGCCCGAAACCGTTAGATCATAACTATATCCAATCTTGAAAATTCCTTGCTTGACGCCTACCGAAAAAATAGCTGCATCGGCGTTGGAAAAGGCGTATCTATACCAGGTACCCAAGAAAATAGGGCCTAAACCCAATTGTGCACCGGCATTGATTTGTCGGAAATTCCTTTGTTGGGAATAAAGTATGTTCGGGGATATGAACGAGCGCATTTTGGGATTATTGCCCCTGTTAAGAGAAATTTGGGCACCGGCATGCAAGTCAAACCTCATGGGCAAGCCATCCACGAGGGCATCGTTGCTCAATAGCAAACTTTCATCCGGTGTGTTAATATGATGGGTCGCTAATCCCGCGTAGAAAATTTCGCCATAAACCAAGAATCCTGCGGATACGTCAAAATAGGTCTTCGAAAGCTGTGCCGGACGCGTTTCTTCCGTAACACCTATTGGCCCCTCAATAGGATCCAATTGATCCAAAAACACCAAGCGATCCCAATCCAAGGATACCTGATAAATCCCCGCCTGCACACCACCTTTTAAATAAAAGGATTCCCCTAGAGGAAGTTGGTAAGCATATGAGGCATTAAATCTTGAGGTATTATAAATCCCGTCCCCGGCCTGATCCACCAAGGCGGTAATCCCTACCCCGCTCCTTGCTTTCCCGAAATATTTATCAAAGGAAGCACCGTAGGTTACATATGCGTTAAAAATAGAGGACCACTGATTTCTATAGGTAAAAGTTACCTTTGGGGCATGGGTCGTCCCCGCGAAAGCCGGGTTCAAATGCAAGGGTGAGGCATAGAATTGACTAAACACAGGATCCTGTGCCTTGAGACGTCCTACGCTTGACATAAGTAGGATTAACACAGGGATAAGTAGGGTGAAAAGTGAACTTCTGTTCATATTCATGAATTGCTTGTAAAGTTTTCTTTGGAATCACCTCAACGAATTGTCGAAGTGTTCCGGCGGAAGTAGGATATCAAGACAAACACGTAAATAACCCCGGGGTTTTCCACCTTTGTATGTTATCAAGGCAATACGGGATTTCCTTTAACGTTTCTATAACAATTCAAGGAGTTTGAATCTAAGTATTGCTCTAAATTTTCCACGAAAAAACGCAAAAGGTCCGATAAAGATGCAATTTATGAAGAAATTGATTCCGCTTTTTCTACTATGCGTCGGGGTGGCGTCCTTGACTGCCCAAGATAACCTATCCATTGGGGATAACTCCTTGGTATGGAACGACGGAACCTTTCCGGGTGCTTCCGAAACATCCGATGAATTTGCTTTACCTCTTTTTTCCAAAAGGGTACAAATCGCGAACCGGGGGAAAGTTTCCGCTAGATTGGTTAATGTCGTAACTGAACCCGTCACCTTAAAAGAGGACAGTTCTTACCCATTGCCACTAACCGAAAACTTTAGACTCAATACTCGTTTGGAAACCGAACGAAAAAATCATTTCGCTAGAATTGATCTTGTCCCCTTCCGGAGAACCGCCCTAGGTTTTGAACGATTGATTTCCTTCGACATTGAAATAAATCTTAGCCCCATTCCTTTTAATTTCTCAAGTAGGAATAATACGTTCACCTCCGTTCTAGCGGACGGCGACATCTATAAAATCCAAGTAGCGGAAAACGGGGTTCATCGCTTGGATTATGACTTCCTAAAGAATGAATTGGGAATTTCGGATTTAGACAATATCAATCCCGCAACCATAAAAATTTACGGAAACGGCGGAGGAAAACTGCCTCAAAGAAACGCTGACTTCCGCTATGACGACCTAGAAGAAAACGCCATTTTCGTTTCAGGGCAGAACGACGGCTCCTTTGACCAAAATGATTTCATCCTCTTCTATGGCGAAGGCGCGGACAAGTGGTCCCTAGGAACGGATAATCGCTTCCATAGAGAGAAAAATATTTATGATAATTTCAATTATTACTTCATAAAAATATCCCCCGGAAACGGTTTAAGGGTTTCCGATAGAGCTTCCCAAAACGGTGCCTCAAGCACGGTTACCTCATTCGATGCCTATACCATTCACGAGGATGAAACTTACAACCTACTCCATGAGTACTCCTTTACCAGCGGCTCCGGACAAAGGTGGTTCGGGGATAAGTTTGATTTGGTAACGGAGCGGGATTATAACTTTAACATACCCAACCTCATTACCGGTGAGCCCGTTTATTTCAATTCGGATTTTGTGGCAAGAAGGAACGGAAGCACCTCTTCTTTAACTTATTTCTTCCTTAGCTCAGGAAACGAACAATTCCAAAGTTCAGGAATGTCCTCCACCAACACCACAAACGTGGAACGTCCTTACGGATATATCGGGAACGCCGAAGGTGAGTTTAGCGCCAGTTCCAACAATATCAATGTCGAAATCAGCTACAATGTAGCCGGTGCTGAAGGTTGGTTGGATTTTATCGAGTTGAACGCTAGAGCGGGATTAGTGATGAATGGTTCCCAAATGAATTTCAGGGACCTAGCATCCCTAGGAACCGGAGTAGCGGAATACCGATTAGGCGATGCTTCCGGCAACTTAGAAATTTGGGACATTACAGATCCTTTAAAGCCAATCCGACAAGCGGCTAACCTTTCCGCCGGCACCTTGAGTTTCGGGGCGGAAACGGATGTCCTTAGAGAATATATCGCCTTTGATTC
>JAHDDF010000011.1:0-8018 GCA_020629475.1 Saprospiraceae bacterium | reverse complement strand
AAAATGATTCACGATCGTACGGATAAGTTCAAGTATTTGATCCTTATCGGTGATAGTTCTTTTGATTTCAAAAACCTCAACGAATTACAGAACAACAATGATTTTATCCCGAGTTATCAAACCATCCAATCCATTCGTCCTATCGAGGCTTTCCCTTCCGATGATTACTTTGGATTATTGAGTGATAACGAAGGTGGGGATTTAAAAGGCGCGCTTGATATCGCGGTGGGAAGATTCCCGGTTAGGACTTTGATAGAAGCCGAAAATACCGTTCAAAAAGTCATTAATTACGATAGTTCCCCCGAGTCCCTGGGTGATTGGAGAAACAGGATAACCTTTGTAGCGGATGACGAGGACGGTAATACCCACGTTAACCAAGCGGATCGTATCGCTACCATAGTAGATACCACTTACCAGGATTTTAATATCGGAAAAATTTATTTTGATGCATTCCGCCAAGTAAGTTCCTCCGGTGGGGAAACGTATCCTGACGTACAAGCATCCATCAACAGTTCCGTTTTCAAAGGACAGTTGATTACCAATTACTTGGGACACGGTGGCCCTACGAGCTGGGCGCAGGAACGCGTTCTTCAAGAAGCGGATATTAGTGCTTGGGCAAATGATGACCGCCCTACCCTATTCGTTACGGCTACTTGTTCTTTTACCGCTTACGATGATCCCAACCGTGTAAGTGCCGGGGAGCAAACCTTCCTTAAACCCCAAGGAGGCGCGATTGGCTTGTTTACTACTACGCGCGCTGTTTATTCCTCTTCCAATGAGCGTTTGACAAGGGCTACTTTCAATACCGTTTTTGAAAAATTCGATAATGGGGATTACGCTCCGATTGGGGAAATATTGAGGGTAGCGAAAAACTCAAATGCGGCGGATACCGTGGATATCAATGCCAGAAAATTCGTTCTCATGGGTGATCCATCCATGAAACTTGCCATGCCCCAATACAATGTGGTTACCACTCAAATTAACGGTAGCCCCGTAAATGGCGCATTGGATACGCTTTCAGCTTTAGCCGAGGTTAGTATTTCCGGTATTATTACCGATGCTTCCGGGAATCAATTAACGGGCTTCAGCGGTACTGTTTTCCCTACGGTTTATGACAAGGAACAAACGGTTACGACCTTAGGAAATGACCCCGGTAGCTCCCCGAAGGATTTCCAACTTCGAAAAAATATTCTATTTAAGGGTGCGGCAAGTGTCACAAATGGAGCTTTTAGCTTCTCCTTCGTTGTCCCTAAGGATATCGATTACTCCTTTGGTCCGGGCAGGATCAGTTATTATGCCCACGATGGCGTTTCAGAGGATGCCTCGGGATATTATGAAGGATTTACCGTAGGAGGTACAAGTGCCAATGCCGTGCAAGATGATACGCCGCCAATCGTGGATTTATTCATGGATGACAACGAATTCGTTTTTGGGGGGCTTACTTCACCCGATCCCGTCATTTATGTTGAACTTTCCGACGATAACGGTATTAATGTTGCAGGTTCAGGCATCGGACACGACCTTACCGCCGTTTTGGACGAGAATACCCAGAATACGATCGTCCTAAACGACTTCTACGAAGCCGAAGTAGACGACTACCGCAAAGGCATAGTCCGATATCCTTTGAATAATTTGGAACCCGGAAGGCATACCGTACGTGTAAAAGCTTGGGATATCGCTAACAATTCCGGTGAAGGGTATACCGAGTTCGTTGTTGCCGAGGATGCGGAAACCGTTTTGGATCGGGTATTAAACTACCCTAATCCTTTCACTACGAATACGGAATTCCAATTCGAGCATAACTTAGCGGGTAGGCAGGTAGCCGTAATGGTTCAAATTTTTACGGTATCCGGTAAACTTATTAAGACCATCCATGCCGATATGTTTGCCGAAGGCAATAGAATTACCGGAATTCAATGGGACGGAAAGGACGATTATGGTTCCGATATCGGAAGAGGTGTGTATCTTTACAAGGTCAGTCTCAAACCTATTGACGACAATAACGGCTCCGATGCAGCGGAATCCGACTTCGAAAAATTAGTCATATTAAAATAGAAAGCCTATACAGTCACTTTTACCTTCAAATTAATCATTACATAATCGCCCATTACATGAGGCAAAAAATTATCTTTGCCGGGCTTTTTACCTAAATGAGTGAAAATGATGAAGAATCTCTGTAGAGGCATCTTACTCGCAATTTCTCTTTTCTCCTTCTCCGGAGATATACTTGCACAATGCCAACCCAACCCAACCACGGGCGTTTGGGAGGATAGTGACGGAAACCCCTGCGTTAACACTATTATCACCGCCGTTCCTTTCTTAAGGATTGTTCCGGAAGCACGTTCCGGCGCGATGGGTGATGCCGGTATCGCTACTTCAGCGGACGCGAATTCCATGCACTTCAACACCTCCAAACTTGCCTTTGCCGAAAACGATTTCGGTATTTCCGCTACTTATACGCCTTGGTTACGCTCCTTGGGCTTAACCGATGTTTACATGGCGTACCTGAGTGGCTACGGTAAATTCGGTGACAAAAAGGATCAAGCCGTAGGTGGTGCGATTCGTTTCTTCTCCTTGGGTCAAATTAACTACACCAATGACAATGGTGAACCCATCGGGCAAGGACGTCCTAACGAATTTGAATTAAACGTGGCGTATGCCCGTAAACTAACCGATAACTTCTCCGTAGGTGTAGGTGCTAAGTTCATCTATTCCAATTTGGCGGCAGGTCAAGAAGTAGGAGGTATTGAAATCCAGCCCGGTATTACCGGTGCGGCGGATTTATCCTTCACCTTCGACAAGCCTATTGATATCGGTGACAAGGACGGTAACATTGCCGTGGGTCTTTCCATTACCAACATTGGCCCTAAGATTACTTATACCAACTCTATCAACCGTGATTACATTCCGACCAACTTGGGTATCGGAACCGCTTTCACGATGAACTTGGATGATTTCAACTCCTTGACTTTTGCCTTGGACTTGAATAAAATGATGGTTCCTACTCCTCCGTTCAGCCAAGAAAATGACAATGGGGAAATCGTTGACCAAGACGGTAATCCTATTGATGCGGATGGTGACGGGCAACCGGACTATAAGCAACAAGGTCTTATCGGAGCCATGTTCGGCTCTTTCGGTGATGCCCCTAATGGCTTCAGCGAGGAAATGAACGAATGGATGATTTCCTTTGGTGCGGAATACTGGTACGACAAGCAATTCGCGGTACGTACCGGATATTACTGGGAACACCCAACCAAAGGTAACCGACAGTTCTTTACCGTAGGATTGGGTATTAAGTACTCCATCTTTGGTTTGAACTTCTCCTACCTTGTTCCTACCTCCAACCAGAGAAACCCATTGGATAATACCTTACGTTTCTCCTTGTTGTTTGATTTCGGTGCTTTACAGCCGGATCAGTCCTAATTTCCGTAGGAAAAAAAAGGATAAAAAAATACCTCCGAGGTTTCAGTAAACCTCGGAGGTATTTTTTTATCCTTTTTTAATTTTTATTACATCGCCTGATCCAAATCCGCGATAATATCCCCCGGATTTTCTATCCCCACGGAGAGGCGAATTAATCCATCCGTAATCCCGTTACGTTCCCGCATCTCCTTGGGAACTTTCAGGTGGGAAGAAGAAGCCGGGTGAAGCACCAAGGTATCCACATCCCCTAAAGTTGGTGCTAGTGTACAGAATTGGATGCTGTTCATGAATTTTATGCCTGCTTCATAACCACCTTTTAATTCAAAGGAAAGCATACCCCCGAAATCCTTCATTTGGCGTTTTGCCAATTCATGATCCGGATGGGAAGGTAAACCATTGTAATTTACCCTTGATACACGGGAATCATCCTCAAGAAATTGGGCTACTTTCATGGCATTTGATGAATGCCTATCCATTCTAAGTTCTAAGGTTTTCATCCCGATATTGGTCATCCATGCCTCAAAGGGACTAGCATTGGTGCCGGCTAACTTCAGTACCTCCCAAACTTTGCCTTGTATCAAATTTTTATCCCTTCCTACGATAGCGCCGGCAATGGAATTCCCGTGGCCGTTTAAGTACTTCGTGGTGGAATGGATAATAAAATCAACACCATAGGCAAAAGGCTGCTGCAAATAAGGCGTACAAAAGGTATTATCAATAACGGAGTATACATCATGGGCTTTCGCCAAATCCGCTAAGGCTTGGATATCCACGCAAGCCAAGGTCGGGTTTGCCGGCGTTTCGAAATACAATGCCTTAATGGACGAGTCAGCGGAAAGAATTTTTTCTACCTCATCATGATTCTTGAGATTGGTAAAAACCGTTTCTATCCCCATCCGCTTAAAAACCTTCACGAAGAGTTCCGTGGTTCCGCCGTAGAGATTCCCTTGGGTCAAAATCTTATCACCCGAGGATAAGATGCCTTGCATCAAGGTAGAAATAGCGGACATCCCCGAACTTGTTAAAAGCCCTGCTGCTTCCCCTTCCAAACCGAACATTTCCATTCGAGCTATCTTATCCGCCACCGCCGTGGTATTGGGATTGGCATAACGAGCATATACCAAGCCCTTTTCCTTCCCGGAGAAGATATCGATGCCTTGATCGATACTATCGAATTCAAAGGAGGAAGTAGCGAAGACCGGCATTTGATGCGGTCTTACGGGATCAGTGTATTTCGGTTCCTTGACACACAAGGAGCCAAAAGAGACTTTCTCTTTCATACTTGTAAATTAAGAACAGGAAACGGAAGAAACGTAGGATGGTTTATTAACCACCCGTTTCGATACGAAGCTTCTTGATTTGGGATTCCCAAAGCGCTTTTTGATCCTCTACCTCATCTTCATCACAGAAGTCCGTAATTTCCATGATGGTTTCACCGGTAACAGGGGATTTTCTCCAACGCACCTCGTAGTATTCATCATCGGTCTCGGCTTCCTCCCACTTAAAGCGGATACGCTCATCCTCGATATCATCGATCATGTGGGCAATTTCCTCGGAACCTTCCCAGGTAAAGGTGTAAACTTCCCCCTCAATATCCACACCATCGCAGAACCACCGGATGAGGGCAGCGGGAGTCGTAAAAAACTTGTAAAGAATCGTTGGAGAAGCCCTAAAGAGGAATTCCATCTCGAAAGATACTCTCTCCATAATTTGGTGTGTATTTCGCTAGTAAAATTGCCGGATTCGTCCGGTCGACGGGGCGCAATAAAAAAGAAAAATTCGATTTTTCCAAATACGCCGAACTAATTTTGATCGTTATGCATTAATGTAAACGGAATGTCCACACGGAATTTATTTTTATGACCTACCATTTTTACCTCTTTCTCCCTATTTCAAAAGAACTCCCGGGATAGTTTTGGTATGAAAAAGATATGTTTTGGCATAGTTTGGTAAAAATTTGACACCAAGAACGCCAAAACAATACATTTACGTGCCAATTCGTGAGGTAGGCTTGACTGCTAGTACATAATCCGTTAATTTTGTGTGAACAATTCGACTGACTATTTCTCTCTATTTACTATTCTAACAATTAAACAGTTTTACTGAATGAGACAACTGAAGATCACGAAGTCGATTACCAATCGCGAGAGTCAATCTCTAGAAAAGTATCTTCAAGAAATCGGAAAGGTAGATCTGTTGACGCCGGAGGAAGAAGTGGATTTGGCAAAACGTATCAAGCAGGGCGACCAGACGGCCCTGGAAAAATTAACAAAAGCCAATCTACGCTTCGTTGTTTCCGTGGCGAAACAGTACCAAAACCAAGGTTTATCCCTTAGTGACCTTATCAACGAGGGTAATCTTGGACTCATCAAGGCCGCACAGCGTTTTGATGAAACCCGTGGTTTCAAGTTTATTTCCTACGCCGTATGGTGGATTCGACAATCCATCCTGCAAGCGTTGGCGGAGCAATCCCGTATCGTTCGTCTTCCCTTGAACAAGGTAGGTTCCTTGAACAAGATCAATAAGGCGTTCTCCCAATTGGAGCAAGAATACGAGCGTGAGCCATCCGCTGAGGAATTAGCTGAAACTCTTGAAATCGCAACGGAGGAGGTGGAAACCACCTTGGGTGTTGCCGCAAGGCACGTATCCATGGATGCCCCCTTCGTGGAAGGTGAAGACAATTCCCTTCTTGACGTATTAGAAAACAGTAACACACCGCGTACCGACTCCCAGTTGGAGTACCATGAGTCCCTTAGCCGTGAAATCGGTAGGTCCTTGGGTACCTTAACGGAGCGTCAAGCGGATGTTATCAAGTTGTACTTTGGAATTAGTGTCCAACACCCGATGTCTCTTGAAGACATTGGTGAAAAATTTGGTCTAACGCGTGAGCGTGTACGCCAAATCAAGGACAAGGCAATCAACAAACTAAGGAATACTTCCAGAAGCAAGCTTCTGAAGCACTACCTTGGCGCGTAAGCCTTTCAAAGTTCATGTAATGGGAAGCACCCCGGCAATTCTGCCGGGGTGCTTCTTTTTTATGGTACAAAGTTTCGTAAGTACTACTTAAAGAATACTTTTGCACTCACGAGAAACCCAACGAATTATTACACCCTATGGATTTCGAAATCATAAAGTACGTTCTCATTTTCGTGGTTGCCCTAGCGGCACTACTTAAGGCTTCCGATTGGTTCGTGGAGTCAGCGGAAAGAATCGGGCTTTCCTTCGGGATTTCTCCTTTTATCATTGGTGTTACCATCGTAGCTTTTGGTACTTCGTTGCCAGAGCTCGCTTCCTCCATTGCAGGAGTTATGAACGGCGAGAATGAAATCGTGGCGGGTAACGTGGTCGGTTCAAATATTACTAATATCGTTCTGGTTCTTGGTTTAGTGGCAATCATCGCCAAGCGGGTACCGGTTGATTTTAAGACCATGGACGTGCCTTTATTACTAGGTTCGGCATTTATACTATGGTTCGTTTTATACGACGGTAATTTCGAGATATGGGAAGCTTTTCTTCTTCTGGTTTGCTTGATTATGTTCCTCATCAATTCCTTCGGTTCTGATGATTCCGACAATGAAGGGGAACGTCCTAGTTCCTCCTGGAAGGATTATGCGCTCCTACTTGTGGGAGGGCTCTTGGTTTGGCTTGGCGCAAAATTCACCATTGACGCCATCCAAGGTATTTGTGAAATCACGGGCATCAGCTCAGGATTCGTTGCATTGACCTTGGTTTCCCTTGGAACATCCCTGCCTGAGGTAGTAGTAAGTATAAGCGCGGCAAGAAAAGGGCAATCCGGTATTGCGGTAGGTAACGTAATTGGTTCCAATATTTTTAACACCTACGCGGTAATGGGTATTGCGAGGATGTTTTTCAGCCCCTCAACGGAAACGCCTATTTTCGGTATCGAACCGGAAATCCTTAGCTTCAATCTCCCGATGATGGTAGTTCTAACCGTCTTACTTGGATTTATGTCATTAACCGGAAAAATTTCCAGATGGGAAGGAGGTTTATTCCTTGTCTTCTACATTTTCTTCCTCACCAAATCCATTTTATCCCAGATTGGATAAAAGAAATCCCAACGATTAAAATCGTTGGGATTTTTTGATTTTGGGAACGTGGTATTACTTCCTTTCCGGTAATGGAATCTCTTTTGTTTTCCTTGTTTGTTGCTTGGTGTATAAATTGAACAAGGGAATATCCACGCTTAAAAAAGCACCCCAGCGCCAGCCCCGGGTTCGTTCGAATGAGTATATCCCTTCTTCGCTTACGGCACGAAGATTAGGTCCCATTTGAGCACCTACCCCTACCGCAAGGGGCAAATCAGCACCAAAGCCATACACCACGTATCCACCGGGTGCTACGATATTAGAAAACTTCAATTCCGGTAATGCCTCGAATTCTTCGTCTTGTATCCGGAAAGCGGTTAATGCACCGATATCGATAATGGGTACAAAAAGGCTTAGGGAACCTTTCCTTTTCCAGCCCTTACTGATCGAAACACCCACGGGCGTAGCTACGGCAAAAACACCTTTGGAAGGAACGTTCTCACCGGTAGCCTGTCTTTTCCCGAAAAGTTCTTCACGGCCAAGGGTTAA
>JAHDDF010000010.1:24028-28764 GCA_020629475.1 Saprospiraceae bacterium | reverse complement strand
GCGTCTTCCTAGACTTTACCTCATATCCGGGGGAGACGCGAGCATCGCGTCTCTACATTCTATATTGAGGGAGTCGTACATTCCCCCTCTATCCCCAACTTTTTTCCATTCTTGTTTTCCGTAAGGAACAAATGCCCAAATAGCTAGACCTACAAAAGCTATCATGAGTACAAGCGATATCCGTCGGATAATTCGTTGCTCCTTGGCATGAGCTTGGTACTTACGGTAATTCTCACGGGAATCCGTGGGTGAGGCAAGGCTGAAATCAAAATCCTTGGGGCGCACCCTTTTGATGGTTTTTCCTACCGGTTTCCTTTCCGTGGAACCCACCCTTCTGTGCTTGACACCCAAAGAATCATCTGAAAAGTAAGAAAAGGACATAAGCTATTATTTTTGGTTATTGATTAAATATCAATTCCTAAAAAGAGATTTTCCATTTTTCACGATAAATCCAAGGAGGAACAAGACGGAGAATATGAATTGGTTTACCTTTAAGACTTCAATCAAGCCACTACTACCTAATGGAGATTTATCCACCTATTATCCTATCCTATTTCTTTACGGGGGTTATTTTCCTGATCGTTTGTATCATAAAGGCGAAACGGCACCCTTATGCCATTTACTTGGGATGGATGCTTCCCATCTTGGTCATTCCCAATCTTTTCTATGGGCTTTGGTCATGGAAGCATTATACCAAACGGGATAAGGAGGACGCGGAGACTTTCCGGTTTTACATGATCCGTAAAGCCGCTTGGATTCATTTGGTTTGGCCTTTTGCCTTTTTACTGATAGTAGCTCCTGTTTATGAATACGTAATTACCGAAAACTTTTTTGGTGAAGGTGTAGGTTGGTTCGGGCTTGGATTCTTGTACTTGTTCGTTTTCTTGGGGATTCCCTTCCTGCTCATTTTTGCCGCCTTGCCTTTCGTGATTAGTGCAGGGATGAAAAAACGACCTGCCGCTCCCGTAACGGTTTTGAATAAGGAAGAGGAGGAGTATTGGGAACGAAGGGAAGCCCCGGAAGATCCGGATGAGGTTAAACTCGATAACCCTGACGAATACATTCCCCTTAAGGATGATGAAGAGGACAATGATTTCACGATTGATCTGTAACTTTGCGGCGCAATAGTATTCAGGGATGACGTATACCATTAAACTTGACCAATTCGAAGGTCCTTTTGACCTCCTTCTTTTCTTCATTGAAAGGGATGAGTTGGATATTAATGATATCCCGATTGCTACCATTACCAATGACTTCTTGGAGTACATCCGTCAAATGGAGGCGTTAAATATCGATCTCGCTAGTGAATTCATTGTGGTGGCGGCTACCTTAATGCGCATCAAGGCGAAACTCCTTATCCCAAGGAGGGAATTGGACGAGGAAGGGAACGAGATTGATCCAAGGGCGGAGTTGGTACAACAGCTGATGGAATACAAGCGCTACAAAAGCGTTTTGGACGAGATGCGCGAATTAGAACAGGGGCGTTCCGCCAGAAACCCTAGAGGGAATACAACCTCGGAAATGAAGATGTTGGCGCAGCAAGCATTGATGGATGCGGAATTGGAATCCTTGACCTTATTCAAGCTCCTGAATGCCTTCCGCAATGTAATGGAGCGCTTTGACGATGCCCAACGGGTTCGTTTGCACAAAATCCTGAAGTATAATTTCACCATAAAAACCCAGAAGGATTTCGTACTCAAACTAACGCTCTTAAACGAGCGCGCCGCATTCCAGCAAGTTTTCAAGGATTGCGAAAACCGGGTACATGCCATCTTTAATTTCCTTGCCATCCTTGAGTTGATCCAAATGGAGGAAATCGGGATTACGGTAGGTGAAGGCATGAATAATTTCTGGATTTTCCGAAAAGAAAAAGAGGAGCAAGAAGTAGAAGTATCCAATGACGAATCATAACACCGCTCCTGAAACCGAATTTTCCGACAAGGAGGAAAAGGTCATCAAATCCATCAAATCCAACAGGATTATTATTCCCATCGTCCTAGGGCTTGGCGTAGCGGCTTGGCTACTTTACCGTAAATGGGACGCGGAGGCAATTGCTTCCATTCCTTGGGATACGCATACCTTTACTTGGATCGGGATAGCCGCGGGATTGATGGTGGTTCGACACTTGGCGTTCTCTTTCCGTTTGCGCCTGCTTTCCGACAATTTCTTTTCTTGGAAAAAGGCGATTACGCTTTTCCTGATATGGGAGTTTAGTTCTTCCGTTTCCCCTACTACGGTAGGTGGTGCGGCAGTAGCACTTTTTATACTTAGTCAAGAAAATTACGGTGCGGCAAAAACCGCCGCATTGGTAATATATACCATCGTATTAGACACCTTCTTTTTCGTCACCTTTATTCCAACGATGGTGCTCATATTCGGGCAAGACGTGATCCCTTTAGTGGGACGCGGGGAATCCGGACAGTGGATTTTCTACCTCACCTTCTCTGTAATGATTGCTTATGGTGGCTTCTTTTTCTATGGTTTATTCTTTAGTCCTTCCAAGTTCAAAGCCATTGTAAAAGGTGTAACCAAAATTAAGTTCCTGCGCCGTTTTCAAGATAGAGCGGAAGAATTGGGGAATGATATCATCAAGGCGTCCAATGAAATCAGGGGTAGGAAGTTTAGTTTCCATTTAAAGGGTTACCTAGCTACTTGCTTGGCTTGGTCCTTACGTTTTATCATCCTAAGCTGCTTGGTGATTGCCTTCAATCCCGCGGGTAAAATCCCCTTGGAATTCGTGTACCAAACGGAGTTGTACGCCAAGATTCAATCCTTATTCGTTATTCTTTTGCTTCTCCCCTCTCCCGGTGGCGCAGGTTTCGCGGAATTTATTTTCGACGGGTTCTTGGTGAGTTCCGGTTATATCCGCGATGGGGTGTCTTCCATCGTTGCGTTGATTTGGCGCTTGATTACCTATTATCCCTACCTTATCTTTGGTGCCATCGTGATTCCGGTTTGGTTGAGAAACCGGATTAATGATCGGAGGAAGGAGAAGTCTGCGGGGTAGAACCGTTGAGTCAACCCGACACTATTTTCTCCTTGGTTTTGAATATTTAGTCAACCCGACACTGTTCTATATTGTTTTGCGCGTAAAAGCCGGAAATTAGAGGCTTAGTAACATTTACTGTCGGGCTGACTAGGATCGAATGAGCTGACCGGTAACGGGCTGACCGGTATGAAGATTCACAAATACAGAAGACATGGCAAAGAAAAAAGTAACGGGTATTGGTGGTATATTCTTCAAGTGTAAGAATCCGGAGGATATGCGGAATTGGTACCGTGATAATTTGGGTTTAGCGACCAATGATTACGGTTCCATGTTTGAATTTCGCTTGAGTGATGAACCCGAAAAAAAGGGTTATTTACAATGGAGCCCTTTCAAGGACGACACGACCTATTTTAATCCTTCCAAGGCTGACTTCATGGTTAATTACCGGGTGGAAAACATCGAGGAATTAGTGGAGGAATTACGTGCCGCAGGCGTGACCATTTGCGACGAAATAGAAACTTACGAATACGGGAAATTCGTTCATATCCTGGACCCCGAAAACAATAAGATTGAACTGTGGGAACCGGTGGATGAGGTATTTTCTAAAGACGGGGAGGAGAAGACGAAGTAGTACCAATATTTAAAATGCCACTTATTTCTTTGCGGCTTCCCCAAGCGGAATTTACATCAATACTATCCTGCTCCTGCATCATAAACACCCTTTGGTCATGAAAATGCCGTGCTAGGTATTCTTGCTCGGATTGTCCGGGCGTGGGAATGAGTAATGCCTTTTTTCCAAGCACGGACAAATCCATTAATGTGCTATATCCTGAACGGGTAATAATAAATTCCGAGGAACAAAGGGTACGGTTTAAATCCTCGGAAGTCATATAGGAAATCCGTTCTAAATTGGGGGAGATACGCTCCTTGGTTTTTTCCTCCGTTTTTCCTTGGATAATGAGGTGATTCCCTGCTAATCCACTCAACTGCTCCATCAAGATTTCCTCTAGAAAAGTGCGTTGTGGTTCAGGTCCCGATAATACCGCAACGATATCATATTCCTTAGGGACATCCATTGCTTTCATCCTTGTAAGCGGCCCTAGGTATCGTGTCTTTTTATATGGGGAAGGACGACTCAACTTACCTGAAATATTAGGCTCTCCTTCTACATCCGGCACCCAAACCTCATCATAACGGGATAGCCAAAAACGGTTTGCCATTTTCGCCGGAAAGGCGGCAATAGGATTATCTATCGGGAGATTAATTTGATGGGTCAGAAAGAAGGAAGGAACATTCCTCAAAAAACAACCAAAGCGATTATCGGAGACTACCGCATCAAAGGCTTGCTCCTTGTGCCATTTACGAATGCGGGATAATTCCGCGAAAGCGGCGTACGTAATCCTTGGCATCTGCAAGGCGATATTCCACACCATATTGGAGGAACGGTAGGTAATGCCGTAGGAAGGAAGTTCGCGGCATTCCAAATCGGGGAATTCCAAGCGCAACAAGGAAAGCGCCCTACCATCCGAAGCGATAATTACCTCATGCCCCTGCTTCAAAAAAGTACGAATCAAGGGTATACTTCGGGTAGCGTGCCCCAGTCCCCAATCCAAAACCGTGTACAGTATCCGTTTTCTCCTTGCGATGGGAAAATGTTTTTGCTTAAATTGCGTTAGTTGTTTGAAAGAAGATGTAAGACGCGAGATTCCCTTTCTACAAAAGCTCTAAATTGGGCAGTTGAACCTTA
>JAHDDF010000010.1:0-23928 GCA_020629475.1 Saprospiraceae bacterium | reverse complement strand
CTTACATCTTTCTCCAAAATAAGATTCAGATGAAAAAGTACGGAAAAATAATAGCGGTTGTAGCATTGGTGGCATTCATTGCCGGAATGACGAGTTGTAGCGCCAGTCGTTGCGGTTGTCCGGGAAAGACCTTTAAGTTCGGGCAGGTTTTACCATTGGAACACTAAGTTTATTCCACGATTGAAAAAGACGCGGTACCCAAATCACCGCCGTAACTATACTTGGATTGCAAGGTATAGCTCTTTCCTTTTTCTATTCTCATAGGATTATCCAAGAGTGCTACCGTAGGTGGCATTAGTGAATCCGTACCCGTGAAATTGATTCCTTCCGCCAATTGGATTAAAGAACGCATAAAAATAGCATTGGCATCACCGGTAAGGTGAGCCGTGTGCCTTGAGTTCTTTACGATTTCCAATTCCGTTTCCTTGTATAAATCTATTTCGTTTACTACTTCTTGCGTACTTAATGTTTCCGGCCAATGGCGGGTAAACAAAAGGGGATAATGCTCGTGCCCGTCCTCAAAATCCGCCCGTACCAATTGCGCCAAATTGACGATGTGTTCCGGAATGAGTTTCCCCCCCGGTTTCAAGAATTGACGCAAATGTTTAAAGATTTGTACCTGATATTCATTCCCGCAGAAAATAGACATGGTTTCCGCGATGATATAATCCATCATTTCCGGAAGATCGATTTTCATGGCATCCCCCGTGATGAATTCCGTTTTGTGCGTCCAACCGTTCCTTGATATCTCCGCCTTAATGAGTTCCGTTAATTCCGGATTCATTTCAATCAGGTAGGCTTTCTTTACATAGGGCATATAATGCTTGGTAAGGGCAAGCGTTCCTACACCCGCTTCGCAAACCGTGGCATCCTTCAGCATATCGTAGTGCTTGAAAGCACGAACAAAAGAGCCAACCCTCCAACGATCGGTCTCCATGATTTTGTAATAAATCGGCGGAAAGCCGTAGTGCTCCTCGGAAAAGGTTTGTGCCTCAAGAAGTGCGTATTTAAACTCGTCGTAATGATCTATGACTCTATGGTAAAGCTCCTGGTTCTTCATTCATACTTGTTTATGCCCGGAAGACGTCAAATTCAGTGCCGTAAGGTAAAACATAAAAAGCGAAATCCTATTTTAATTGATATACAAGCAATTAAACACATATTATTAATCACCTTAAGCCGATAATTATGTTACGGAAAACCCTACTCCCTATTTTGCTTGTTTTTCTAGCCTTCCAACTACAAGGACAAATTACCCTCTACGGGCTTCAAGGCTCATCCGAAATTGACCCGGAAGATCCGATCAGTAATATCCAACCCTTAAACCTGGTGAGCGTTGATCCCTACACCGCGGATATCACACCTTTATTCGGGATTGACGGTTCCTTTGCCGTTGGCGCGGGTGCCTCCACCTTCGACCACCATTCCCAAACCTTCATTTATTGGGGACCGGATAATACGCAGACCTACCGCATTTATTCCGTTATCGTTTCCGATAGCTCGACCATTAGTACGCCCGCTACGGATGACCGTCCCATTGAATTGGAATTTGATTTGGAAAGCGGATTGACTTATGGTTTGAATTATGACCAAAGCACACAAACCAATAGTTTGGTAACGGTTAGCTTGGCGGACGGTGCCGCTACGGATGTTGCTACACTTCCGTTCCTAGACGGGATTGCCATCGGAAATTCTACTTATGATTCCAACGGGAAGCGTTACATCTTCATCGGGGTGGATAATTCCGGGAATTTTAGGTTGTACACCATTAGCTCCTTGGACGGAACAATCCTGAGTGATCCTATTATTGATAATAGCCAAGGAAGAATCGGCGGTATTGAATACGATAATAAAAACGATATCCTGTACGGCGTTTATACGGTAGAGGATCAATCCATGATGGATTCATTCAACCTTATGTATTACAACCGTATGTATTTCGCGGAAATCGATATGCAAACGGCGCAAGGGACACCCGTTTCGGATACGCCTATTCTTGAAGGATACACCGTGGGTTATCAAGTGGGTGGAATCGCTTATGATCAAGCTACCCAAACCTATATCTTAAGGGGAACGGGCAATGCGGGATTCCGCTTGTTAACGGTTCAAGCCGTAACGGGCAGCATTATTTCCGACGTTCCTTTGCCTCAAAATTTCGGGGAAATGCAGGTGGATAATAATTCTTTTGCCAGGGAGTTTTATGACCTTACTTCCAATAATGAAATAGAGGAAACGCTAGGTATTTCCTTGTTCCCGAATCCTACTTCGGATGTCCTTTCCGTTAAAAACGAGGAAGGTTTTTCCGCTAATACGAGTCTGGAGATTTATGACGCAAGCGGAAGATTGGTACAATCCTCCTCTTTTGTTCCGGAAGGGCAAGTTACGTTTGACGTACAAGTAAATACCTTGCCTCAAGGAAATTACACCTTGTCCATTTCCGTAGCCGGGAATATTAAAAAAAGCCTAGGATTTATTCGCTTATAAAGTAGGCAAACCAAACCATTCTTGAAAAGCAGGATAACGATCCTTGGTAATTTGTACCAGCATGGGATTTTTATCCTGCTTTAACCATTTCAACATGGCGTGCATATTGCTTTCCTCTTGCACGGTGCAGCCTGCCGTTCCTTTTCCTTCCCCGCGCCAAACGTGCATGAAAATACAGGAACCGGCACCCGCTTTATTCTCTTCGTTATGATGGACTACCAAGCCCCACTTGTATAGGTCGTCTTTACGTACCATTTCCTCGGCGGAATTCCAGTCCTTTTCGGCATCCCTCTCCCTAAGCACTTGATTGTAATACTTGGAGGAAATATCGTCCACGCATCTTGCATCCGAGAGAGACTGTACATAGGGATAATCAAAACCCCGTTTTTCCCCATCCCAATAACCAAAGGCGGTACCTAGGGTAAATATTCCGGCGGGGGCACAGCCATCACCTTCCTTTTTGAAGGTTCCGCCCAGCATTTCCTCAGGTAATTCGCCCAAGCCCCAAGCCAAACCGTTTTTTCCTATTCCCGAGGCGTAGGTTTTTCCTTGGGGTATCCAATCGCCCCTTTCATTTTTATCAAAAAGTTGTAGCGTTCCTTTCACTGACTCCTCATCAGGAAGGACGGAAAGTATCAGTTGATTGGCATTCTCCAAGGGATTCTCCTTGGGTTCCGCCTTGAGTTGAAGGCGTCCTTCTTGGTATTTAGACAAGTCCATACTTGGTTTTTCTATTTCCTCCACGGGTGTAACGGGAGTGGGTTTAGGTGAATCAACTATGGATTCCTCCTTCCCGCAGGAAATGATTCCTATCGATAATAATATCCAAAAGAATTTCCTCATGATGTTCTTGATATTTTGCAACAACCAAAATAAGAAATTCTATTCCGATACCTTTACCACCACCAAGGTTTTCCTTTTACTTCCGTACACCAAGGTAATAGTATAGGTTCCTGCGTTGTAGCCTTCCAAATCCAATATTTCACGACTAATGCCTTCTACGGTCATGAATAATCTCTCCCCTCTTTTTCTACCTAAGGCATCAAATATTTCCAATCTAGCTTCCTCCTCCGTTTCCGTCTTGAACTCAAGGGTTACTTTATCTTTCGTAGGATTAGGATAAATCAAGAAGCCGTCTTCCAATCCGCATTCCGAACGCAAATACAAGGTTTCACTGTATGAATAGGAACCATCAAAATCCACTTGTTTCAAACGGAAATAATTATGGGTTCTCCTTGATGCGGGATATACGTAATGATAAGATGTTTCTTCCGTGGTAGTCCCTTGTCCTTCCACGTATGCTACAGGCTCAAAATCAACTCCGTCCGTTCCGTATTCAATGATGAAATGACTATTATTTTCCTCGTTGGCGGTTACCCATTTTAAATGCGCGTCACAATCCGTTTCAGTAACGGTAAAGGAAATCAATTCTACGGGTAAAACGGAATTCCCGGAATGGATAAAAAATCCCGAAAAGCCAACAACATCAAAAGTAATTTCCCAACGATTATGTAAAGTATTCCAAACGATATCCGAATCATCAGGATTAATCAATAACACATCACCCGGATAAGTGGAAGGATGACCTGAACCATTGGAGGACGTTCCCCCGAATTTGGATATTCTAATATTTGCTATTCCTTGAGTATCCGACGGATCCGTTGGCAATAACAAGGGCGTTCCCGCCGAAGCATTGAAGGCATTGAAATCGGCTTGGTCAACATATAGTGTAATACTTCCGGAAACCCCTTCAGGATTAGTTGCCGGTGTAATTTCAAAATGCCGCCTGAGGTAAGGAATATCATTGTAAGATTGCTGGGAAGCTTGCAGCCAAACTTTTCCCTCGACCGTCCCCCCTAGGGGATTGGCGCCTGTTTTTTGAACCTTGGCAATAAGATTATCACAAGATTGGGAAAAAAGATAAAAATCGTCTTCCGTCAAGGAAACCTGGACATCCGCGGTAGCTAGTTCAGCGTTTTCACTATTTTCATGGAACCCATCCCCTCTCATATAATCAATCCAGGTATGGATTTGGGCATTGGCATTTACCGGGAAATCAAGCCTAAGACTCGTAATGGTTTTTCCGTCCCATTCCGGATGACCGGTCATATCAAATTCTAAGGTTACCCATTGATTTGCGTTGGGATAATTTACGGTCTTTGACATATTTCCCGCGAATCCCCCCGACGTTGAATGTGTCCAAAACAACTGGAAATTCCCGGCTGCCTGACATCTCGTCCTCACTTTAATTTTTTGGGTTTGGCTTCCGTTTATTTCAAGGAAATCATTTCTATGAATAAAGGGGTCATTTTGATAATCGGCGCGAAGAAGCCAATTCGTCCCGCTTCCCAAGCTATTGGCGGTGATATTAGCCATATTGAAATCATGCCTTGTCCCGTCAAATTCAAAACTCATATCCGATGAGTCATAAGCATCCCTATTACATACTGATGATTCCGCCAAGTCCGATGAGCCATCACCATCAGAATCCACATTATCACCTCCTCGAGGACCACGAATCCAATCTATCCAAGTGTGTTTTTGACTGTTCGGGTCAGAAGGGATATCCAAGCGGATTCTGGTAATTCTCTTTCCGTCCCATTCCGGATCGCCCGCTAGTTCAAATGTGAATTCCTCAAACTCACCTAAGGCATCGTAATAATAATTTTTCACCCGTGCCGCCGAGAAATTATCCGCTCCTGAATGCCCCCAAAAAAGTTGGAAAGTACCGGCTTGTTGAGACCTTGCCCGTACGGTAATCGTAGGAACTTTTTCACCTCTAAAGTACAAGCCCGTGCGGACGAGTTGCGGATCGTTATGATTATCCACCCTTACCAACCATTCATTGGGATTCTCCGCTTGGGCGGCAATATTTACGGGAACAAAAGATTCATTGGTACCATTAAACTCAAAAGCAAAATCGGATTCATCCATCGCTGTTCTTCCGTTATTCCGTTCTTCCTCATCCGACATACCATCTCCATCACAATCAGATACAGGCAAGGTAAAATCCCCTACGCCCGTCCATGTAATGCTGATATTACTCCCTGCCGCATAACCGTGGTTATTGGTATGCCTGATTTTGACGTAGATATCATCCGTTGATATATAATATGAATCACCCGTAGCGTTTTCCAAGGCGGTCAAGGAATTCACCTGAGCCAAACCATTACCACCGTTTACCGCTACTCCTTGAAGCTGCGCCATGTTTTTAAATCGCGTGGTTACCATGTCTCCTACTTCCCCTCTATGGATGGTCATCCCTACCATATTTTGGGTAGGTAAATGATGGAGATTTACGGTATAGAGGTAATTTTCGTTCACGATTCCGCCGAAGAGAAACGTGGAGTGCCCGCCCTTATGAACCGCGCAAGCCGTAGGTGTTCCTGCCTTGGTACGGGTAATGGTAGCCGAAGGAAGGCTAGCACCTAGATTCAAGCGGATGGACGCAAAAAAATGATCGGAACGTGCCGCATTGTACCATGATTCATGCTTGTACTCTGAGCCATCGGTATAGAAGGGATGATCCGGCACCAAGGTGGTATTGGGCTTACCCAATAAACCACCATCGTAATCCTTGAAGAAGAGGGAATAACGGGTAATGGCTTCATCATCCTCGATGTCTACGTATTCGAAGCGGAAAGGGCCTGAAAAACCCTTGGTTGTTCCTTGGAAGGTAGGATTAGGATTAGGGACGGCACCCACACCTACGGATTCCTTTATCATTCTGGCATAAGTTCTATCCCAGCCTTCAAAGTGGCAATCGGTATGTTTTCCGGGACCATCGTAAAACCAATAAAAGGAGCGTCTTCCGTCAAATACGCCAAAATCCGTATCTACATTGAATAAGCAATCATCCAAGGCAAGATTAGCGGCAAGCATCGTAATCAATTCGTTATCCGAAAAAGTACAATTTTGGAAAACGATTTTACTTGGTTCATCCCCTACGCCCAGACCACAATAGATGGCTTGCCCGTTGGCGTAGAGCATTCCGTTGGTGATGTATTGGTTAGTACTTACCTCCCAGCCCCAATTCTTTTTCAAGGAATGATCGGGGTTTAAACGGTCGAATAAATCAAAACCGTTTTGACAAGAGTGAACCACGAAATTGGTAAGGCTCCCGAGTGGTTCCTTATGGGGTTGTATTCCTTGAAAATAAGGTAAGCTCCCGGAAGAAAACATAGGACTCTCCGGCATGGCAAACCAAAAGCCTGTCCCTTCTGTTCCTGCGGCTACGTTTCCATCGAAATAATTATTTGGATTCGTAATCCAATAAGAGGAGGGCGTCCTGTTTTGGAATTCATTGGCTTCATTATCCGAAGGCGTTAACTCTTCACCGGCAGCGGGACGGCGGGTCATGAACACCAAATTATCCTTGAAGGTATTATACCTTTCTCCGCCATCTTCCAAAAACATACCGTGCCCGATGTGATCGTAGGCTACTACTCCCTCCACCAAGGCATAGTCCGTTCCGTGAACGGTAACCGCTCTATTATAAGATTTATGGACACTACAATTCTTGATGTATTGTCCGGCACCGCCATCTTGGACCAAATGCCAATGGAAAGGATATCTTCCTAGCTTCGTTTTTTGTCCCATTTGGAACAATTCCACTTGCTCTATTCTAGCCGAAGCCCCCGGCATGACCATGATATGTCCACCGAAACCGGTTGATTCATTATCATCGTCTCCTTGAATTAGGATATTATGGCTTAACAGCCCTACCTCCCCGTTTATTTTGGCGGTCCATTGTTTCCCGTCCGTACTTCGGGTATAGGTTTTCTCCCCTCCGATGTGCCTAAACTCCACGGGAGCCGTAAGCGTAATCGTTTTTCCGTCCAAGGAAACGGACTGGATTTCCGCCTCGTCCACCTCGGTCCAATCCAAGGAAGTAGACGTCAAAACGATTTTATCTCCCATGACCCAATCCACGGGATCTTTGACTTGAATGGTGCTTAAACCTGCCTCAATTGTAGTTTCAAGATTGGTCCAGCTCACTCGTTCCTCACCATGTAGTTCAATGGTGCCACCGTTCATGGCAACGATAAATTTATCACCCATTCCCATGATGTCATCTCCATCGTCCGTACCAACGAGGGTAACCCTACAACCACCCGTAGCATGGTAACGTTGTGCTTCTGTTCCTATTTCAAAGCGGGCGGAGGCCCCACCCACCATGATGTATTCCGTTTGTAATTCGATCCAAGCACCTTGGGGTTGCCAATTTACGCCACGTAACGTTCCGTTTACCGTAATACTCTTAGCCCTCATGGTTCCTGCCATGACGACATCCATTCCTTGGGGAATAATCACATCGTCATTTAATGTCGGAAGAACGCCTCCCGGCCAAATGGTGGTTTGATACCAAATCCCGTTAGAGATTGGTGTAATTGTAGCGGCTTTGACGGAATCGGTAATCAGGATTATCGCGAAAGCGATAAAAAAAGGTAGCCCTCTTCTCATGGTTCGTTTTATTTCTTTGGCTTACACCCGGCGTCCATATGAGAATCAAAGCTTTCACGCTTGGTGAAACTCAACACATACCGGGATTTTAGAAAAAGAGAACAGAGGGAATTCTCTCTTGATAGATTTTTATCAAGAGTCAAAAATTATACCGGGGAATAAATTGATTTTTTTGAAATCTCGTAGGTTATAAATTAATTATCAGCCACCATAAAATCATAAACAAAAGGCGCGCCGGCAAGCATGGGACCTACCTTTCCTTTTACTTCCAAATGAAGCGGATCCGCTTGGTAAGCATCTAACTCCTCCTTGCTTTTAAAAGTTACGTATAATACCATATCATAATCGGAACGAAGACGCTTATCGCCGGTAGATTCAGGAACACCTACCTCCACATTCATGACGTGTTCTATTTGTCCAAGACGTTGTAATTCCGTTTCGAACGTGGTTTTTTCTTCATCGGAAATATCCTCTTTCCAATTGAAAAAGACGGAATGCATGAGGTATTCACCGGCGGTAGGATCCGCCTTACGGCAATCTTCCAATTCTTGCTTTAAGGAGGTAATTTCCCTTGCCATGGTTTCGACACGGGAAGGATCCTCGAATTCGCAGGATATCAAGCATACAAGACAGACGGGAAGTAGGAATATTTTTCTCATGACTTTTCTTTATGCTCTGACAGGCAATCGTGAGGCAACAATAACCAATCAACACCCACATAATAAACTGATTACCAGACTAAAAACACAAGATGTAAGACGTAAAACGATTTGGTAGTAAAATAACAACTTAGAGTCTTACGTCGTAAATCTTATGTCTTACATATTGAATATCAACAAAATACGAAAATTTAAAGCAGCAACACATTTGCCTATCAAAGCCGTTCTTTAAAAGCCTAAATTAAAAAACCGCCATTGAATTCTCATCCAATGGCGGCTTCATATTTCAATAAGGAATCTTACTCCTCATACATTTCAATAGGCGGACAGGTACAAATTAGATTCCTGTCTCCGTGCGCATTATTCACCCTAGCAACGGAGGCCCAGAATTTGTACCCTTCACGTAAATACGGTAACGGGTATGCTGCCTTGGAACGGGAATAAGGCAAGCTCCATTCATCAGCGGTAATTTCCGCCAAGGTATGGGGCGCGTTTACCAACACGTTATTCTCCTTGTATTTTTCCTCGGAAGCTACCTCATCTATTTCCTCACGGATTTGAAGCATTGCCTCGCAGAAACGATCCAACTCAGCCTTGGACTCGGATTCCGTAGGCTCAATCATCAAGGTTCCGGCAACAGGGAAAGCAAGCGTAGGTGCATGGAAGCCATAATCAATCAATCGCTTAGCAATGTCCTCCGCTCCTAGGTGAAGTTGCTTCAAATGACGCAAGTCAACGATAAGTTCGTGCGCGGAACGTCCCATATCCCCTAGGTACAAGACATCATACTTTCCTTCCAAGCGGGATTTAATGTAATTGGCATTTAATACCGCATACTTGGTAGCGTTGGTTACGCCTTGCGCACCTAGCATCTTTACGTAAGCGTAGGAAATCAAAAGGATACTTGCACTACCGAAGGGTGCCGAAGAAACGGCTTGGATACCGTCCTCACCACCGGTTTCCGTGTAAACGTGCTTGGGCAAGTAAGGCGCCAAGGAAGCGTTTACGCAGATGGGTCCCATTCCCGGACCACCTCCACCGTGCGGGATAGCAAAGGTCTTATGCAAATTCAAGTGACAAACATCCGCACCAATGGTAGCGGGATTGGTCAACCCGCATTGAGCATTCATATTGGCGCCATCCATGTACACTTTTCCTCCGTGCTTGTGGATGGTAGCACACATCTCAATGATTTCCGTTTCAAAAACACCGTGGGTAGACGGGTAAGTTACCATTAAGGCGGAAAGGTTCTCGGAATATTTTTTCGCTTTTTCCTTTAGGTCCGTGATGTCGATATTTCCGTCATCATCACATTTTACAACAACCACCTTCATACCCGCCATAACCGCGGAAGCAGGATTGGTCCCGTGCGCGGAAGATGGAATCAAAACGATATTGCGATGTGCATTACCATTGGCAAGGTGATAGGCTCTAATGGTAAGCAAACCTGCGTATTCCCCTTGTGCACCGGAGTTCGGTTGTAAGGAACAAGCATCAAAACCGGTTACCTCATTCAAGAATGCTTCTAGCTCCTTGATAATTTTGAGGTAGCCCCTGGTTTGATATTGCGGAGCAAACGGGTGGATATGCGCGAATTCAGCCCAAGAAACCGGACGCAACTCCGTAGCCGCGTTTAATTTCATGGTACAGGAACCAAGCGGAATCATGGAGTGCGTCAAGGAAAGATCCTTGTTTTCCAAACGCTTGATGTAGCGCATCATTTCCGTCTCGGTATGATAACTATTGAAAACGGGATGCGTCAAATAATCACTTGAACGAAGCAAGGCTTTCTCGAAGCGATAAGAATCATTGGTAACTTCCAACTCCTTGGTATCGCCCGTAAATACCTTATATAACTCATTTACGTCTTCCATGGTAGTGGTCTCATCCAAAGCCACACCTAGGTATTCTTTTCCTATTTTCCTCAAATTGATTTCACGGTCCAAGGCGTAGAGATAAATCTTATCCCTTTCCTTCAAGCTACCGCAATCAATTTTTAAGGTATCGAAAAAGCCGTCGTTTTCATTCTTGAAACCTGAAGCTTCCAAGTTTTCCGATAAGGTTTTTGCCAAACGGTGAATTCTGGTAGCAATACCCTTAATTCCTTGAGGACCGTGGTAAACGGCATACATACCTGCCATAATAGCAAGTAAAGCCTGAGCCGTACATATATTGGAAGTAGCCTTATCCCTACGGATATGTTGCTCTCTGGTCTGAAGCGCCATTCTAAGGGCAGGGTTTCCGTGACGGTCAATGGATACACCGATGATCCTTCCCGGAATACGTCTTTTAAAATCCTCCTTGGTAGCGAAATAAGCCGCGTGCGGTCCACCGAAGCCCATCGGTACACCGAAGCGTTGGGTAACACCCACTACCGCATCGGCACCCCATTCTCCCGGAGGTGTTAGGATCGCCAATGCCATAATATCGGCGGCAACGGTAACGAAAATTTCCTTATCCTTGGCTTCCAAGGCTAGGGAACGGTAATCCTCCACTCCACCTTCCTCATTGGGATATTGAAGTAATAACCCGAAGCAGGTTTCATCAAAATCAAACTCGGAAACAGGTTTCACGTCCACTTTGATACCTAGCGGCTGGGCGCGCGTTTCAAGGATATCGATGGTTTGCTTGAATACCTTATCCGATACCAAGAAGCGGTTAGCCGGTTTTTGCCCTTTCTTTACGCGCTTGTTCTTGGTATCATAGAACATGGTCATGGCTTCCGCCGCCGCGGTTCCCTCATCCAAGAGGGAGGCATTGGCTACGGGTAAGCCCGTTAGATCCGAAACCATGGTTTGGAAGTTCAAAAGTGCTTCCAATCTTCCTTGGGCAATTTCCGCTTGGTATGGTGTATACTGCGTATACCAACCCGGGTTTTCGAAAATGTTCCTAAGGATTACGGAAGGGGTAACCGTTCCGTAATAACCCATCCCCAAGAAGGAACGGAAAACCTTATTTAGGGAAGCGGTTTTCTTAAGCTCCTTTAAATATTCCGCTTCGGTAAGCGGCTCAGGTAGGTTTAATTCACCTTTTAAGCGAATCTTGTCCGGAACGGTTTCGTAAATGAGTCGTTCCAAGGAGTCCGCTCCTACAACGCGAAGCATTTCCTTTAAATCGGCATCGGAAACACCGATGTGTCTTTTCTCGAATTGATCTTGGTACAACATGTTAGAACCCATCAATAAGTTTGATAAACGGTTTGGTTGAGCGTCATTTGAAATTGCTTGGTTTCAAATGACGGTGCAAAGGTAAGAACAGTAGAAACGGAAAAGCGTTTTAAAAAACGCTACCATTTCCAAATGTTGATTAATTGTGAATAAACTTGTAGGGAAACTCTTTAAAGATTCGATGTCAATAACAAATCCAATCCCGTGGTCTTGATTTGGAATCTCTCCCCGAGATACTCGTTGGTCAAACAGCCTTTATAAGCGTAAACACCATGCCTTAAACCGGGGCTATCGTAAATCAATTGCTCGATACTGCCCGCGCTTTCCGCTTTTTGCAGGATGGGAGTAAGAATGTTGCTTACCGCCGAAGAAGCGGTTTGGGAAATTTTTGAAGCGATATTGGGCACGCAATAATGAACGACACCGTACTCCCTGAAAGTAGGTTTGTCATGCGAGGTCATTCTTGAGGTACCGAAGCACCCGCCTTGGTCAATACTTACGTCAATGATTACCGCGCCTGCCTTCATTCCGGAAACCATTTCCTCGCTTACCACCACGGGTGCTCTTCCTGATGCGGAGTGAATGGCACCGATAACCACGTCGGCATCGGATAATTCTTTCTCTAGGATTTTTGCATTAATGGAGGAAGTAAAAAGTCTGCGCCCTACCAAGTGTTGAAGGCGCATCATCTTGTGGATATTATCATCGAAAATACGGACATCCGCACCTAAGCCCAAGGCGGTTCTGGTAGCGTATTCCGCTACGACCCCGGCACCAAGAATTACTACTTTACTTGGCGGAACACCGGTTACACCCCCAAGGAGAATTCCTTGACCGCCTCTTGTATTGGTCAATAATTCCGCAGCCGTAAGAATGGCACTTACACCCGCCATTTCACTAATTGCCCTTACCAATGGGAATGAACCCACTTGATCCTTGATGTATTCCCAAGCCAAGGCAATGACCCTTTTCTGCTTGAGTTTATTTAAGAAGTCCGCCGTAATGGACGGAAGGTGAATGGGGCTAATAATGATTTGATTGGGTTTAAAATACTCAATCTCCTCCATGGACGGGGGAGCCACCATTAATATGACATCCGCCTCGTATACTTTCTTTGCATCATAAGCGATATCCGCTCCTGCTTCGGAATATTCTTGATCGGCATAATTAGAGCGTTCTCCGGCACCTTTCTCCACTACTACCCTATGCCCGTTAGCAATGAGTGTACTAACGGAACTCGGTACTAGCGCTACCCTATTTTCCTGAAAGGAATTTTCATTGGGGATACCTATATATAGGCTTTTCTTTTTGCGCATAACCGCCAAAACTTCCTCTTGGGGTCTCAACTCGCTTTCGGAGAAAATGCCGGAGAAGGTATACTTATGTCCCATGATTGGTGCTTATCAAATGACGAGACGCCGGGGTGATTCGGGTCAAAAAATCCCTTGTCAAATTACAAGGACTACAAAAATACGATTTTTCGGGTGTTGTGGTTCTCATTGGAAATATGAATGCGGAGAACATCTTGCGGATAATAAGCTTCACCTATACCCGGCCATTCAATGAAGATGAAATATCCATCGTATAAATAATCCTCAAAACCTATGTTTATTAGTTCATCTTCCTGTTCTATCCTATATAAATCCATGTGGATTAAAGTCCCGTTCTTTTCCGTAGGATATTCATTCACGATGGAAAAGGTAGGACTTGTTACCTCATCGGTAGCGCCAAGGGATTTACAAATTTCCTTGACCAATGTGGTTTTGCCGGCACCTAAGTCTCCGGTAAGCAGGAAAATTCTGGTTTGGGGAAAATCCTTGAGTATTCTTTCCGCTACATCGGGGATTTGGGTAAGCCCGTAAGCATTCAAGTCGACCATGACAAGTCCATTAAAAAATCCCGGTCGTTAAGCGACCGGGATTTTGTTTTAGTTATTATCGAGAAGCTGTGAAATCTGTTCCACGATACCCGGTTGGTCAGGAAGTTTTGCCGGCGACTGCGCCACTACCCCGTTTTGATCCACAAGGAATACGGCGGGTAATCTTTTAACGGCATAGTCCCTAGCCGTTTTGGATTGAAGTGCCCCTTCGGCATAAAGGTGAATTCCCGGAAGGTTTTGGTATCTCAAATAAGATTCCCATTCACGTTTGGTACGATCCACGGAGATATAAATAAAGACGACCTCCTTGTCCCCGAATTTCTTTTTCAGGTAATTGGAGTTTTGAATTTGGTGAACGCAGGAACGGCACCAAGTTGCCCAGAAGTCCAAGTAAACGACCTTGCCCCTGTAATCGGATAAGTTGACCTTATTTCCGTCCCTATCTACCAATTCAAATTCAGGAGCATCCATACCTCTTAACAACCCCCTTGAAGTTTTCAAGGTAGATTTCAAGGATTCCCTATAAGTAACGTACTCTTGAGGGCATTCCTCCATATATCGCTTCACCTCAAAAATCGAGGTACTTAGGTTACCGCTTTGGCATGCCGCCGCTAAGCGTTTGGCTTTGAAATAATACAAGACCTCTCCTTCGAGATATTTTTCCGCTACCTCAAGTCGGGTATATCCTCTATTTTCTTGCAAACGCATTTTCTCGTCCAAAAGAAGATCAATAAACCAAATGTAGTACTCATTAGGAAGGGCGCCTGCATTAGATACGATTACCTTATCCATGAAGTCATAGTACTTGGAATCGGAAATCGGATAAGGATCCAACACCCCGAATTGGGCATTGTACTCCCAAGGATAATTGGTCAGGCTGTATGCGTACCAATAGTCAATGTCTCCCTTGATATACGCATCGAAGTCATAGGAGAATTTGATTTTCTCTCTCTCATAGAAGGCGAGCTTTTGATCATATGCCTCTTCCACAAAACGCTTATATGTTTTTGCATCGGAGGAGTACACCTTGTTCTTTGCGCCCGCATCCTTGAAACGGAACTCGGAACGCAACTTCTTAATAAAGTTATTATGCTCTGAACCCGCACCCGAAAAGCGAACGGTATTTAAGAAATCGCCTCCGGAGAAGGATACGTCCAAATTATTACCGGGTTCAAGGAAGATATCGATATGGCGCGCGCCGTATACCAACTTACCACGAGTAGGCTCAAAAATATTAAGTGTAGTTTGGAAAGTACCATCCCTTTTAATGAATAGGGTCATTGGTAGTTCCTTCATGGTAAGCGGATCGGGATAAAGGATTACCTGTGCCGTTTTTTGCATATGACCGGAAACCTTACCCTTAAAGGTAACCGCGTATTGGGTCCTTGGAATGGGTTCCAAATCTATGGTCATCAACAACTCGGCATCGGAGAGTTTTTTGGTAGGCTTGCGCGTAGCCGCCGCCTCTCTTTCCTTCCGGCGATCCTCCAAGATAACCTTAACCTCATCCGGTGTATAACCCAATGCCAAAAGATCCAATTCCTCTTCCAGGGACTTATCCAAGCGATTGGAGCTACCCGCCGATTGAGGCTTAGGGACATTTTGGGGAACACCCGTATCAAAGGTACTAGGCTTTGGTTTTGGTGTAGTAGCGGCAACGGATGGCGTTTCCGGTTTTGGTGCAGGCTTTACCTCAGGCTTGGGTACCGATGGTGCCACCTCAGGCTTTGGCTTATCCTCCGGCTTCGGTTCTTCCACTACCGGTTCCGAAGGTTTTTCCGTCGGCGATGCAGGCTTCACCTCCGGTTCCGGCGTCACTATTTCCGGTTTCGGTTCTTGAACGGGATTTTCCGCAAGCGCCGCAGCCTCTTGCTCCGCTTTTATCATTGCGATAATCTCCGGATTCGTTTTTATGGTAAAGTCCCCTTCGTTTTTTAAATTGATTTTTGGTGCGGGAACACTTGAAATCCTGGATGCCGCTAGGGGTAAAATCCTCTCGTAAGGCTCACGATTGGGTGAGGTAGTAGCTTCCGCTACCGGTTTATCCTCCAACGGTTTTGCTTCAGGCTTTGGTTGTGGTTTTGGTGTAGCGGGCTTGGACGCAATGCCTTCATCGGGTTTTTCCGGTTTACGGTATTTCCTTCTGATGGCATCATAATAAGCTTCTTGGACAATCTCATCATAATTCTTATGCGGATTGGCATTCAAAAACTTATCCACCTCCTCTTTAATATCGTCAGGATCCGATGTTTTACTTTTCCAATAGATGGAACTTGCCATAGTATAGTACAAGGCTTTTCCGCTGAGGAAATAAGAGGCATTTCCATAACTTCCGGGTACTGCCTTCCTTCTCTGCACTTTTCGGGTTCCTACTTTATTTTCCAAGGAGATTCCCCCTCCGAAAACCCAACCGGTTTGACCATCTAAGGTTTCCACTTGGTAGAAATACTCCGTGTAGGTTGTTCCCCTTAGGGTAAAGGTGTATCGTCTTGGGGACTTTCTACCCAAGTAATTCATTATTTCACCTTCCCCGACAATGGAAATAGCATTAGGCTCATCCGGTGAACGGCGTACCCTAAGTCTATCTACCCGGGAAACGGCAACGCTTCTGGTATATTTCTCCTCTTCTTCAACGGTGACCAAACGAGTACCGTCAACCCTGAGGGATGGTTCCTTGAGGTAACCTCCTCCTCCGAAAACCCAACCGGTTTTCCCGTCGGCGGTTCTTACCTTATACCAATAATCTTTTTTATTGCTACCCGCAATGTATACCTCATCTTTGGTTTCCGACTTTTCATAAAGGTACTTTACCTTATCACCCGGATAAATCCTTGTAATTTCAGGCTGCCTGTTTGGTCCCGCAAGAACTTTCAAATCCCTGATGGTAGGAATAAACGCCAACTGTTTTACTTGGGATTCCACCTCCGCGCCAGGATTCTCTTGCCTAAGTTTCAAGTATAAACCGATAAAGTAGAGGTATTGACGGCTACGGATTGCGCGATCATTATTTATCTCTAATTCGGATAGGAAATTATAATACGAGGAAGTCAATCTCATGGGAGACTCCATGTTATTGGCGATGGGGTGTTCCCAACGGTAACGAAGTAAGTGGAAACCCCAGTCGTAATCGATTTGGGCATAGATATAATTCCTGAATTCACGAGAGAAGGCACTCCTGTGATACGACCCGTAAGTATGGTAGAAATCCCACTTCCGCTTTCTCAATCCATCCATGTACCCACGGAAGGAAAAGGAGCTAAGGTTTGAAATCTGACCAAAAATGAAATCCTCGGAGTACTTCCCGAAGGTCGCATTGAAGGAGTTTAGGAATATGCTATGAATCGCTCCTTTTCCGGAGAAAGCGAGGGAGGAATTGAAGGCATTTCCGTCGAAGGATATGTTTAGGTCATCACCGGGTTCCAAGAACATTTCCGCTTCCTCTTCCCCGTAAATCAACTTCGCCACAACAGGTTCGGTTAGCGTAAACGCTAAATCGAATTTATTGAGGTGGTTTAAGGGCAAGGAGAACTCTTCAGGTTCAAAGGAAACCTCGTTCTTGTAGAACCTTAAAGTAACGCTATACTCATACGGATTTTTTACCTCTCCCGTAATTTGGGTTTCCTTTTGGACACCTAGGACATACTTGGATGTTTCCGGTTTAACATTCAGGAGTTTTGTTGAGGATGAATTTGTAACATCCGTAAAGCTACCCGTATTTGACTTAGGAGCTGCGGGCGTACTTGGATTCAATGATGGTGCAGGTTCATTGGGCACCGGTTCAGGGCTTGAGGCTACCGGATTAGAATTGTCGACCCCTACCCCATTCATTGCGTTGGTTACGGAATTCCTGTAGGTAATATTTTGTGCACTTTGGGTAAACCGTCTAAAATCGGACTGCGTAATGGTTCCGTTTCCGTACCCTGCCGCCTCTTTGTGTAATTCAGATGCCACAAAATACTCAAGCACATCTCCATTAATGTATTTTCCGGCATAGGAAAAACTAGATCGCTCGGAGAGCGCCCCGATGGTGGTTTTATCTTTTGTGGACTCAAACTCGACCCCTCCTTGGAACACCCATCCAATCTGGCCGTCCTCAGTCCTGACTTTTACCCACGGCTTATTGTATTGCTTGCCCCTGGTATAGATTTTAGAATATTCCTTGGAGCGTTCTTTTAAATATTGAAGTTTAGCCCCTTTTCTTACGGAGGTAATTCTCGACCCTGTTTTTGGTTCTGCCCGAACGGTAAGTTCATTGGACTCTACCACCATTACATATTCCTTGATCGGGTCAGCATGATCAATCCTGTATTGCAAATACTCCGGAATAAATTTCCTGTAATATTTATTTTTTACCGCCCATCCATTTTGAACGGGAACAGGATGAAGAAAATCGTAATAACTTTTTTGTAGTACGATGGGTCCCGGTCTCATATTCGCCTTAGGATTTTCATAGCGGTATCTCAATAAATGAAATGCCCACCAATAATCCATTTCGGCATACATGAACCGACGGAAGTTTTCGGAAAAAGAAGGGGTACGGTTAGAGCGGAAGTACGTCCACATTTTAGTGTGCATTCCGTCCATGTAACGCCTAAAATCCGAGGCTGATCTTTGCGCCATTTCATACACTAAATAATTCGTGGTGTATTGCCCGAATTCCTTATCGTATAAATGTAAAAAAGAATTATGATTACTACCTTTTCCCGAGAACACAAACGACCAATCAAAAAACTTTGCGTCGAATTGAATATTTAAATTATCACCGGGTTCTAAGTATATTCTCTTTTTATCAGTACCGTAAACAACTTCAGCAATTACAGGCTCCTTAATATTTAAATTACCGGAAAAGGAATTTGTGCCGTCCAAGGAAAAATCCCTTTCCTCTTCCGTTCCTTTCGAATAATCCGAAACCCATGCTATTTTAACGGAATAGTAAATGGGATTTTTTACCGTTCCGTTAATGTTTACGTTTTGTGCCGATAATTGAGTTACTAATAGTAATGCGAAAATTATATTTCCGATTATATATTTCATTATCGTTTTCCTTTATCTTGACGAGGTTAATCCATTGATTACCCCGTAGGTTGTGGTTGAATTGCCATCAAGGGGAGAATTCCTCCCCGAGGAAAGGGAATATACGCAAAAAACGAGGAGGAACAAGACTCGTTTTCCATCATTTTTAGGTAAAATTCCTTGAATTAGTACCCAAAACTTGCACCGGGTACCGAAATCGTCAGTTTAGAGCTTCCCGAAGCCTCCACACGCCCGATTATCCGGGACTCAATCCCGAATTCCGAAGCCACGCCCATGATTTCCTTCGCGAAGGATTCCGTGGTGTAAAACTCCAAGCGGTGCCCCATGTTAAACACCTTATACATCTCTTGTAAATCCGTTCCCGACTCCTCTTTTATTAATTTAAAAAGAGGCGGCATTTCAAATAAATTATCCTTAATTACATGAACATTATCCACAAAATGAAGCACCTTGGTTTGTCCTCCACCCGTACAGTGAATAATACCTGAAATTTCGTTTTTATTTGAATTAAGGTTAAGGATTTTTTTCAACACCGGCATATACGTACGGGTAGGGGAAAGTACCAATTTTCCGACCGGGATTGAAGCACCGTTTATTTCAATATTATCGGTTAACTTTTTACTTCCGGCGTATACGTATTCCTTAGGAACTGCGGGGTCAAAACTCTCAGGATATTTATTGGCATAATCAAAAGAAAACACGTCATGACGAGCGGAAGTAAGCCCGTTACTTCCCATTCCGCCGTTATATTCGGACTCATAAATTGCTTGCCCGAAAGAGGCTAATCCTACGATTACGTTACCTTCTTTTATATCATTAACGATAAGGTCTTTTTTAGGCATTCTAGCGAAGGTGGTATAGCCCACGTCAATGGTTCTTACGATATCACCAACGTCCGCTGTTTCACCGCCCGCCAATCCGATGCCGACCCCGTAATCCCGCATGTTATCACAGAATTCTACCGCAGCATTAATAATGGTAGAAATAACATCCCCGCTAATTAAATTCTTATTTCTTCCTATGGTGGATGAGAGAACGATATCATTTAAGCAGCCTACGCAAGCCATATCATCCAGGTTCATGACGATGGCATCTTGTGCCACACCTTTCCAAACGGATAAATCACCGGTTTCCCGCCAATAGAGATAAGCCAAACTCGTTTTGGTACCCGCCGTATCCGCGTGCATGATATTGCAATGGTCAGGGCTGCCCGCTACCAAATCAGGCAAAATTTTACAGAACGCTTTGGGGTATAAGCCCTTATCTAAATCCTTGATTGCCGCGTGGACTTCATCTTTGGTTGCCGAGACTCCCCTTTTATCGTACTTGCTTTCCTTTGCCATACCTACACTCCTTTAATTTTCCGCAAAATTAAGGCTATGGATTGAAGGATCGGCACCAAGGGGAACCAAATAATCCCGGAAATGTAAAATTTTTAGAAAAGGAGCCCCAACTTCCTGTGACAAGTCCCGTATAAGAGTTTATTCAACTGACGTCAAGTGGTCATTCAGAAGAGGGACAAATCAATTAATCTTGAGGGAGATATTACTTTATTGGATGCTCTTGCTATCCTCTCCCTACCCATCGCACTTTTCTTCATTAGGCAAACCGATGCATGGTCTTGTCTTGAGTACTTGTACCTGTCCCTTTCCTTATTGGCCGTAGCAATAATTATCATAGGCGTATTCAGAAACCTTGGGTTTTGGATAATGCTAATCACCCACGCCGTTTTCTTAAGCGGGTTTATGATACTGGAAGGTTCATCATCCGGATTTTTCATTTTAGCGGCTGGTTTTTTAGTAGGCACCTACAGGACGGACGGTATCGGGAACTCCCCACCCAAAATCATTGCCGGGGCGGTGGTGGTCCTCTCCTATTTGATAACGGAGGCCATCCTCCCGGGTAAGGAGAGTGGGCTACCCGTATACGCGAAGCCCGTATTTGCCATTATTACTACGGTCATACTAATTCTTAAGTTATCTATCCAATTTGGATCCGGAATTTTTAGCCGACGCAATCAAGAGCAAAGTCTTATAGAGCGCATTATCCAAACAGACGGGGTTTCCTTGGGTCAAGAGTCCGAGTCCATACTCAGTTTTTACCAAACGTTTTTCGACAATGGTCCCTTTGGGCTTGCGGTGCGATCATCTTATGATCCTAACAAAATACACATCAACGGCCCCTTGGCAAAAATGCTAGGGTATGAAACGGAAGAAGGGTTACTGGTTGACCGTTATCAACTCACGCATTTTGAAAACCGAGAATCCTCAAAAAGACTCGAGAAAAAATTAGTGTCCGGGGAAATCACCCATTTCACGGTTGAAAAAGAATACATAAAGCAAGACGGCTCCATTCTTCCCGTAAAAATCACCCGCTTTCTACTCCCGTTTAAAGGTCGGGACTTTATTTTCGGTATAATTGAAAACATTGAGGAATCCCGAAGATCGGATCTTGCAAGGAGACAAAGCGAGGAACAGTTCCGTTTCCTATTTGAAAACGGATTTGAGGGAATTCTTGTTTTTGATACCAAGAGAAAAAAAATAGTAGACGTTAATCCACAATTACTCTCATACTTTAAGGTTTCATCAAAAGAGAATTTCCTTAAAAAAGGAACCCTACATTTCAGCCCGCCTTTCCAAAAGAGCGGAAGGACTTCGGAAAAAGAACTGGAATGGATACTGAATAGGGCTAAAAAAGAAAACCAGTTCATGTTCCAATGGACCCATCAATTGGAGGACGGTACCGTTTTAGAAACGGAGGTTAATACAATGCGCAGCCCAAACTCACCACATATATTTACGTCCTTCTTTAAGGATATCACCCAAAGGAAAAAACAAGAGGAAATCATCCAAAAGCAGTTGTTGGATCTAGACATAAAAAACAAGGAACTGGAGGAGTACATCGAAAGCAACATGCAATTGGAAAATTTCGCGTATATCGCATCCCATGACCTTAAGGCGCCTATTAGGACTATTGTTGGGTTCTCACAGTTATTAACAAGGACCGCTAAGGATAAACTAGACGCGGAAGAACAAGAGTATTTGGGATTTATTATTACGGCCACCAGAAACATGGCGGCACTTATTGATGATTTACTCACCTTCTCCCAAGTAAAAACGGAAAAGTTACTTTTCAGGGAAGTCGATCTGAACGAAGTCGTTGAAATAGTAATGGGTTCACTACATGCTACCATAGCAGAAACCAAGGCAAAAATAAAAATCGATGGTTTGCCTTCTTCCATCATCGCGGATTATACGATGCTTCGTCAACTATTCCAGAACCTTATTTCAAACGCCATAAAATTCAGGAAACCAGGAACCTCCCCCAACATCAAGATCCAAGTATCCGAAACTTCCGTAACATGGAATTTCAGGGTCTCCGATGATGGCATAGGAATAGATAAAAAACATCACGAGAAGGTATTCTTATTGTTCAGGAAACTGCACCGTCAAGAACATTACCAAGGAACGGGAATCGGTTTGGCGCTTTGTAAAAAGGTCGTTGAACTACACGGTGGACAAATCCGGATTTCCTCGGAGTTAGGTAAAGGCACTACATTCCATTTTAGCATCAGGAAAAACTTGGATGAAATAAACGCTGAAAATATTAACGAGCCGGCGACGATTGCCGGTAAATAGAGAGTAAACCTTCTAGGTGTTTGGTCTTATCATAAACATCCCTGACCATTTCCATTCCTTGTTGAGTAAGCCTTTTGGCTAAGCCTTTCTCTAGTAGCATTCTTTCAAGTGTAGGCAATAAGGCTTCCGGTTTTTCCGGATCAAAAAGCAAACCCGTTTCCTCATGCATGCACCATTCAGGGATTCCCCCGGTATCACTACCTATAACCGCGATACCATTCGCCAAACCTTCAATACCGATTAAACCGAATTGCTCCATATCCAAGGATGGCACCACAAGCACGTTCGACGAATTATAGTACACTCCAATATTTTCATAAGAAACAAAGCCGGGTAAACGGACAAAATCCTCATACCCTTGAGCAATTACTTTTTTCCTCAAGGGTTCTAACTGACTTCCCGTTCCTACAATATTTAATTCAATCCCCGGAATTTTCTTTCTTAATTCCACAACGGCATCCAAGAGAATATGAACCCCCTTGTTCGTCTCCACACGACCTACGAATAAAACGGAGTATTTCTTTTCCCTTTCCGGGTTAAATGACCATTTCTTTTCATCCACAAAAAACGGCAGATGCTTCACGCCTTGGAATCCCGCCTTTTCCAAATGCTCCTTCAATTTTACGGAAGGGGCAATAAAATCAAGGACGCTATTACAAACGATGCGCCTTTTCCTATCATGTGCAAAGGGGTGGCCCAAGCGTGTTTTCAAGGGCAAACAAGTCCCTTGGGAACAAATCAAAGCACAATTCTCACGGCGTGATTTGGTTCCCGGGGTATCATAGTACAAATCCGGATAGTACTGCGAAGGACATAGCATCGTATAATCATGAATGGTTTTCACCACCGGAATTCCCGTCTCCTTTAGCGCCTTGAGCATGGAAAAGGTATAGTACCGGTCATGGTGCAGATGAACCACGTCCGGTTGGAAATCCTCCAAAACGCCCTTGATGGTTATATACGCGTCCTTATTAAAAAAGTACTTGGATTTGAAGTAATTGAACTTCCCCTGATTAAAATCAGGAATTACGATGTGATCTTCAGAGTGCGGCTTGTCTTCACCATGAGCAAGCCATTTCACCTCATGCCCCAATGCTTTTAACTCGGGCAGGAGCTCTAAACAATAGGTCTCCGCGCCACCAATGTGTTTATATGTATCATTATAGAGTAAGATTCTCAAGGCAGGGCGTATCTTTGCGGCAAAATTACAATTCACGTGTATCGTTCCCTCGTAAAGCCATTCCTTTTTTTGATGTCTCCTGAAAAAGCCCACGGATTTACCGTAGGAATGCTGGAGTTCATCTTATCCTTACCCATTATCGGAAATATTTTCCGTAACCGCTATAATGTAACCGATAAGCGCCTGCAAAGGGAGCTTTTTGGCTTAACCTTTCCCAACCCGGTAGGATTGGCGGCAGGTTTTGATAAAGACGGGCGGCATTACGAGGCGATGTCCGCCTTGGGCTTCGGATTTATAGAAATCGGAACCGTTACGCCGAAACCCCAAGTAGGAAATCCTCAACCTCGATTGTTCCGTTTGCCCCAAGACGAGGGCTTAATCAATCGTATGGGCTTCAACAACGAAGGCTTGGATGCAATGGTGG
>JAHDDF010000316.1 GCA_020629475.1 Saprospiraceae bacterium | reverse complement strand
TTAAACAAGAACAAATAGGTTTAAGCAAAGTACCGAATACCAAGGATGTGTTCGCGGTTCATATTGAAATAAAAAATGAAGGAGAATTACAATACCAAGGCATTATCAGAAGTGAGGATTCCAATGAGGTTACCTTGAGTTCCATTCCTAAGAATGAAAGCGTTTCCGCTTATTTATATTTTAATAAGGATGGCTACTCCCGTTATTGCAAGGATTACAAAAACTACAAGGATTGGGAGAAGAACCGCAATCAAGAACGCTATGCTACCAATGCGGCACACGGTAGAAATTACGATTCAAAAAACATGATGCACACCTTTCGTCTTTTGGATATGGCGAAGGAAATATTGGAGGGAAAGGGCGTTATCGTAAAAAGACCCAACCGAGAGGAGTTACTTGCCGTAAGGCGCGGGGATTTTGAATATGATGATTTGATAAAAAAAGCGGAAGCCAAAGCGGAGGCAATAAATAAGGCGTACGAAATTTCAACCCTCCCGGAATATCCGGACACTTCTATTATTAAGGGCTTGTTGGTACGATTGCGTACTAAATGGTATAAATAAGGCAATTCCATATAGCCATTTTTGGCTATTTTTTGGTGAAAAAATAAAATTGGGACAACAACATTATTACGTTAACATTTATTTTTTCTAGATTGAAGGCACATTACCTCCCGCAATGAAAACAAAAGAACCAACAATAATTACCCAAGAAGGAAAAACCTTCGATATCCCCGAAGGCGGCACCCTAGGATTGCTGGCCGCCGGGTACAAGGGCATCATGGTTTGGAGGCACAGACGCAAGGAAATCATTGCCGAACGAACAAAAAACCAAACCCCCGATGAAAAAAAATAAAACCCTCCTGATAGGTTGGGACGGAGCGGATTGGAAATTCCTCATGCCCCTGATTGACCAAGGACTAATGCCCAACTTGGAAAAGTTGATCGACGGCGGCGTAATGGGTCGTTTAACCACGCTTGATCCACCCCTCTCCCCTACCCTTTGGACCAGTATCGCTACGGGCAAACGCCCGTACAAGCACGGCATTCACGGTTTTACGGAACCTACCGAAGACGGCAAGGGCGTACGCCCCGTTTATATCACCTCCCGGAAATGCAAGGCGATCTGGAACATCCTTAACCAACACCACCTAAAATCACACGTGGTGGGTTGGTGGCCCTCGCATCCTGCCGAGCCGATTAACGGAACCATTATCTCCAACCTCTACCACCGGTCGAACGACGATATCAATGAGGATTGGCACTTGGTAAAAGGCGCCGTCCACCCCAAGGAAAAAGAAGAGGTATTTAAGGCATTGCGGGTACACAAACAGGAGCTGACCGGCAACCACATCGATCCCTTCGTTCCCCGCTTGGCGGAAATAGACCAAACTCAAGATAAAAGACCCGGCGTATTGGCGGAACTCGTTTCGGAATGCGCTAGCATCCATTCCGCCGCTACTTACATCATGGACAACGAGGACTGGGATTTCATGGCGGTGTACTACGACGGCATCGACCATTTCGGGCACGGTTTCATGAAATATCATCCACCACATAGGCCGCATATCCCCTTGAAGGATTACGAGCTATACAAGGACGTCATCAACGGGGCTTGCCGCTACCACGATATGATGCTGGGCACCTTGATGGATCTAGCGGGTGAGGATACCAATATCATCCTGATAAGCGACCACGGTTTCCACCCTAACGCTAACCGCCCTACCGCTATCCCCAAAGAACCGATGGGTCCGGCGGCGGAACACAGCCCCTACGGCATCATCGTCATGAAAGGGGAAGGCATAAAAAAGGACGAGCACATTTTCGGTGCCTCCTTATTGGATATTACGCCTACCATCCTCAACCTCTACGATCTTCCCGTAGCGGAGGACATGGACGGAAAGGTATTGGTGCAAGCTTTTGAGGAAGCACCGGATATCAAAACCATCAAATCTTGGGAAAACATCAAGGGTGAAGACGGAAGGCATCCCGAGGATTTCAAAGTGGAACAAGAGGATGCCGAAGAGGAAATGAAACAACTCATTGACCTGGGCTATATCCAAGATTACGGGGATGACGCGGAGAAAGCCGTCAAGGGAACCATCCGGGAGAACGAGTATATTTTGGCGCAAGCCTACCTCGACGGCCAACAATGGGAAGAGGGCATCGGATTATTGGAAAAACTCCATAAGGGGAACCCGGAAATCTACCGCTTTGCCGCTAGGCTATTGTACGCCTACCTTTCGGTTAATAAAATGAAAGAGGCACGGAAAACGGCGGATACCATTAAGGAGCATTTCCCGATGGCGGGTGCGCAAATGGATCTTCAAGAAGGAATCCTATTGATGCACGAAGGAAAACCCAAAGCCGCCCTTGAATGCTTCGAGAAAGTGGAAAGCCAGGTAGGGAAGGTCAAAAAACTTCACCTCAGGATGGGACACGCCCTCCTGAACATGGCTGAATACGACAAGGCGGAGCGAGCGGCGAGAAAAGAATTGGCATTGGATCCCGAGGAGGTTTCCGCCCATATGCTCCTTGGTCAAATTCAATTTAAAAGAGGGGAATACGAAGGGGCTTTATCCTCCTTGATGGACGTAGTGGGATTGATGTATTACTTTCCCGCCGCGCATTTCCACATCGGGGAATGCCTGCTTGAATTGAAACAATACGAGGCGGCGATAAAGGCATATGAAATCGTCTTGAAGATGGTTCCGGAAATGAACCAAGCCAGACAACGGATCATCCACATTTACACCAACCTTCTACACCAACCCGGAAAAGCCGCGAAATACCGGACGGATTTCCAAGATAACATCATCGGTACCATCAATATCGTCTCCGGATTGCCCCGGAGCGGTACCTCCCTCATGATGCAAATGCTGGAAGCGGGCGGATTGGAGATTTTCACGGATAAAAACCGGGAGGCGGACGAGAACAACCCCAAGGGCTACTATGAGCACGAAGGCGTAAAATCCTTGAAAAAGAACAAGCAATTCCTTGCGGATGCCAAAGGCAAAACGGTCAAGGTCATTGCCCATCTCTTGGAACATTTACCCTCGGTTTTCCGGTACCGTATCGTATTTATGGAGCGGGACATGATGGAGATTGTCCAATCGCAACAGCGGATGTTGGTGAGGGATGAGAAGCGGGTTTCCATGGAAACCGTTCCCTTGAAACTGATGGATAAGTACAAGGCATCCTTGGATAAAGCCTACCGTTGGATGGAAAACCAACCCAATGTGGAGTTTATCAAGGTTTCCTATAAGGAGGTAATGGAATCGCCTTTTATGCAAGCGATGCTTGTCAATGATTTTTTCGACGGGGCATTAACCGTGGAAAAAATGGCGCGTATTCCGGATCCGACTTTATACCGGGAACAAGTAGGTTGATATTGACCGATATTTCTTTACTCAGCGGCTTTGTTGCTGCATGAAAATTAGTCGATTGCCTACTTTCAGGCGTTAGACGAATTTGAGCTCAAATAATAAAAGAGTCTAACATCTTGATTTTAAGCCCGATAAACAGTCAATGAATAGCAACACAATTACATAATAAAGCCAATAACATAATACACCAATTCAATTAAATCATATGAAGAAATTCAACAAAGACAAATTGAAATCCTATCTCGAACAAGGGAAAGGATTGAAAAGGAAAACCCGTAACCTGACGGGAAAAACCGCCATCCTGAGCCTTACCGGCGTAGGGGCAATGGGACTCATACCCTTGGAGTTAGATGCCCAAACGGTATGTGGTACTGCGCCTACACCCATAGCCGGAAGTACCATTCCAACTTATCTTGGTTATGTTTTCCAAGGCGGAGCTGATTTTGATGGTGATGGGAACTGGGATATGGCATGGGCTTATGGTGGCGGCAATATCTTTGTGATGAGAAGAACGGGGACGGGGTTAGGCGGAGCCTTATTGACAAACGCACCGTATACTCTAAGTTCTTTGCTACCTTTTAACTATGCTCTTGATAGTAGGGACATAGGGTGGACCATTTCCCTCCCAAGTGGTGGTTTTGGTTTTGCGAACCTCACATTATCGGGAGGTGTTGTTACCGTTCATGCTTGGGGAAGTTCCCCTGCCGCTTCCCTTCCCATCGTCTTTACGTCTAGCGATCCTACGGTTTGCCCGGATCCGCCGCTTCCCGTAGAGCTTTCCGCTTTCAAGGCACAGGTCTTGGATAATGACGTTCAGCTTGCTTGGGAAACCGCCACCGAAACGGAAAATGCCGGTTTCGAGGTGGAGCGCAGCACGGACGGCCGCCGCTTTAGCTCCTTGGGCTTCGTAGAAGGAAACGGGAACAGTTCCGAAGTACAATCCTATACCTATACGGATAAGGATTTGAAAGCCGGACAAACCTATTTCTACCGCTTGAAGCAAGTGGATTTTGACGGTTCCTTTGAATATAGCGAGGTGATCAGCGCGAGGATTACGGGTAAGGAATTATCCGCTACGCTTTTCCCCAACCCCGGCAAGGGCATGACCAACATCCAACTGGAAACACCGGCAGCGGGGAACGTGGATATTTCCGTTTTTGACGCCACCGGTAAAATGCTGCTTACGGAAAACCTTCCGGCAAATGAGGGCATGAACACCCTTCCTTTGGATCTAAGCGACATCCAAGAGGGGATTTATTTCGTAAAAATGGAGCAGGGAGACCTTACGGCTTATGAGCGTTTGATTATTGAATAAGCTTGCCTTAAAGTTCATTTTTATAAAAAGCCCCCTACTAATAAAAATTAGTAGGGGGCTTTTTTATTAACCTAACAACCTCTACAAATAGCCATTTTTAGTTATTTTTCTCAAAATCAACCTCATTTTTTTTATACCCCGATTAATCTTCCTTATATTAGGAAAGCAAACCTACAGACAAATTAACCCA
>JAHDDF010000315.1 GCA_020629475.1 Saprospiraceae bacterium | reverse complement strand
GCGCCTGCCGTGGTGCCTTGTCCTGCTGCTTGTCCTACGGCTGCCACGCCTGCTGCGGTTTGCGTTTCCAATACCATTTCAGGAAATGCGTTTATCGATAACTATGCGGATGGAACTACCGGAAACAACGATGGAGCAGGCGCAGGAACGGATGATCCGCTCCCGATGCTTCCTGTTTCCCTTTGGGATTGCGGAGCAGGCACTTGTTCCGATGGTGATGAAGCTCAAGTAGGGGCAACCATCATGACCGATGCAATGGGTTATTACGAGTTTACCAATGTTCCTGATGGCACTTACTACGTGGCATTCGGTAATACGGACGGAACTGATACTTACGACTATACTACACAAAACGTTAGCGGTGGTAATACCACCGATGACAGTGATGCGGACGAGACAACCGGTGAAACCGCTCCAATTACGGTAGCGGGAATGGATGTTTCCGATGTTGACGCAGGGCTTTATGTTCCGGTAACCATTGAAGGAACATTATTCGATGATGAATTATTCACGAACCCGGTTCCCGGTACCATGTTTACCCTTACCGTAACTTATAGTGACGGTTCCATGGAAAGCATCATGGGTACGACTGACGGTAGTGGTAATTTCTCCATTTCCGGATTCACTCCCGGGATTATCACTGATGTCCAATCCTCATATGGTTCCTTGGAAGGAGCAGGGGTAGTCGGTTCTAATACGGATGCTCCGTCAGGTTCTACCATTACCCTTCAAGATTTCTCCCTGCCGGTTGAATTATCCGAGTTTACGGTAGCCGTTTCCGATTGTGCGGCACAACTGAAATGGACAACCCTTTCCGAGGAAAATTCCAAGCAATTTGAATTGGAAAAATCAATTGATGGAAGAGTGTTTGAGGTAATAACCACAATCGCTTCCCAAGGAGAATCCATCGAGGAAGTAAACTATTCCTTCAAGGACGATTCCTTTACCGGAAAAGCTTTCTACAGGTTAAAAATGGTAGATTTTGATGGTTCCTTCGAATATTCAGAAACCATTTACGCAGAGGCAAGGGACTGCGGGAATACTTCCGTAAGCCTTTATCCGAATCCGGTAAAAGGAAACGCGTTCCTCTCCTTGAACGATTTTGAAGGCGGAGCATTAAACATGACCATCTTCGATACGAGGGGAGTAATGGTTCTTTCATTGGAAATGAACCTAGCAGAAGGAAACCAAAACGTTCCTGTTGATTTGAACGGGCTTCCTTCAGGAGTTTATATTATGCAAGTCACGGGCTCCATTGAATCAAATATTAGGTTAATCAAGGATTAAGTACAATTTGTACTAAGGTCAGCGAATCAATGTGAGTTTATGGACGGATGGGGACTTGAGCCGCCCTGTCCGTCCACTTTTAAAAAGTTTTGCTATGCAAGGAGTAAGAAAATGGGTTTATCTACTTCCTGCTTTTCTGTTGATCACGGGATTGGTGACCGCCCAAACCTATGCGATTGATACGGAAAACGGGAATACGATTACCGGCTGTTCCGGTACATTCGTGGATTCCGGTGGAGAATTCGGGGACTACGGGAATAATGAAAATTATACCGTAACCTTTTGTTCCGGTACCGGGGATAATTTACAGTTCGTTTTTAATCCTTGCCAATCAAACAGTTTGTTCCAAGAATGCAATTTTGAATTAGAACCCAATGATGAATTAGCGGTATACGATGGAACGGGAACAGGGGGAACCTTAATTACCACTATCACGAATGCCGATGATCCCGGTGATTCCCATTTTATTCTTACGTCCGCAAGCGATTGTATTACCTTCCAATTTACCTCTGACGCTTCCGGCGATGATAATGGTTGGATAGCCGAGTTTTATTGTGTGCCTTCAGGCTGCGGAAATAATCCGGATGCTGCGGACAATTTCGCGGACGCTCCCTACATCTGTAATCTAGATGGTTTTTGCGGTACCACCTTTGGAAATACCGAAGATAACCCCGGAAACATGAGTGGTGCGGGCGGTTCTTGTCCTACGCTGTTCGGTGGAACCATAGAGAATAATTCATGGCTACAATTCGAAGCATCCGCTACCTCGATTTCCTTGGATGTAACCGTTACCGGTTGTTATGGTACGGGTGTAGGAGAATGGAGTAATAACTTTTCCTTTGACGGTATCCAAATGGGTATTTTCGAATGGGACGGGACCAACTTCACCCGTGTTTCCAACTGTGCCGAAACCGACGGAAATGCTTCCGGTGCCACCGGAATGGTAACTATTACCTCCAATTCCCTTGTAGTGGGGAATACTTATTACATCATGGTGGATGGTTATCAAGGCTCCGCTTGTGATTACTACATCGAAACGGCGTCCGGTGTTGTAACTGTTGATGCGGGACCTGATGTTTCCGCTTGCCCTACGGACAATACTACCTTAACTGCGTCAGGTCCTACGGGTGCAACATACTCTTGGACGGGATCAGACGGTTCCGGACCAACCGCAGGAGCTTCCATAACGGTAAATCCGGCTTCTACCACGACTTATACCGTTGAAGTAACGGGTGGTGGACTTTGCTTGAATGCCACGGATGATGTTGTCGTAACGGTTACCCCTTGTGCAGGTTGTACACCCGATAACGGAACTTGGGAATGATAATGAATCTTTCCAAGCATATCATTTGTTTACTACTGGTTTTTGGTAGTATCATGTCATCCCTTACCGGGCAATGCACCCTTTCCGCTGTTTCAACCGGAGGGAATTCCTCCTACACGCAAGTGTACGTTTTAGTGGATGCTTCAGGTGATATCGTGGCTCAAAATACCACAGGGACCTTTACGAGTGTTTCCGTGGGTACTTATACCATTCATGCTTTAAATTATGATCCCTCGAATGCACCGGCACCCCTGCCTTCCGCGTTGATAGGAATGCCTGCCGCTGATGTAGGGTCAACTACGGCGGGTTGCTTTAATGCTGATTTTACTACGGATTTCGTTACCAGGGTTTGTTCAGCGAATACCTGCGCGGATAACAGAACCGTTTGCCCCGGTGATGATATCGTCGCGATTTCTTCAGGTGGAAATGCTTCCTATACCCAAGTATATGTCCTCGCGGATGATTCCGGTAACTTCCTGGATTGGAATACGACGGGAACCTTCCCGACCGGAGCACTAACTCCGGGTAATACCTATCAAGTCCATGCCTTGAATTATGACCCCGCGAATCCGCCCACGACTTTGCCCTCGGACTTGTCAACCGGTGATCCGTTAACGGATGTTACAGGTGGTTGTTTCAATTCCGATTTTACGACCGATTACCTCTGCTTTACCATTTTAACCTCTTGTACCACTCCTTGTTTTGAAACAAGGGAAGTTTGCCCCGGTGATGATATCATCGCCACTTCCTCGGGTGGAAACGCCTCCTACACCCAAGTATATGTCCTTGCTGATGATTCAGGCAATTTTGTAGCTTGGAATAGTACGGGCACATTCCCTACGGGAGCATTAACGGCAGGAAGCACTTATCAAGTTCATGCCTTGAATTATGATCCCGCAAACCCGCCTACGACCCTGCCCTCGGATTTGTTGGCGGGAGATCCGTTAACGGATGTGACAGGTGGATGTTTCAATATGGATTTTACAACGGATTTTCTTTGTTTTGTTCTTTCTTGCCCCTGCGATTTCCCCTCCGGTTTTATTAGGTAACCTCTGTTACCCTCCGCACTGGTTTTCTTGCTTAGATTTGTCATCTCAATGGCAAACAAAGGCATGAAATATCTACCCATCCTTGATTGGGTGAAAAACTACAAAAAGGAATTCCTTCAAGGGGATTTATCCGCGGGATTAACCGTTGGCGTAATGTTGATTCCCCAAGGAATGGCATATGCATTCATGGCAGGTATGCCTCCCATCTATGGTTTGTATGCCTCCACCGTCCCGATATTGATTTACGCCATTTTTGGTACTTCCAGACAACTTGCTGTTGGACCAACCGCATTAATGGCATTACTAACCGCAGGAGCAGTGGGCTCCTTGGCGGAAACCGGAACAACTGAATATATTTCATTAGCCATTCTTCTTGCCTTAATGGTCGGGATTCTTCAAACCTTTATGGGGGTTTTTAGGCTAGGTAAATTGGAGAGACTCCTTCCTCATCCCATGGTCTTGGGCTTTATTTTTGGTGCCGCTATTATCATCGCCTTCGGACAATTGAAACATATTCTTAAGATTGACCTTGCTAAAGGAAATATCCAAAGTATGCTTGTTTCCTTTGCTGAAAACGTAGGAGGAACCCATTTTCCCTCCTTGCTTTTAGGCTCTTTTTTTATCCTTTCCTTAATTTTAATAAAAGTCTTTGCTAAGAAAATACCCGGAGCCCTAATCGTCGTGATTTTAGGTATTCCTTTGGTGGGTATATTGGGTTTAGACCAATACGGGATTAAAATCATGGGTGAAATCCCGGGCGGTTTACCTGAATTCTCAAAACCGGAATTCACTTGGAAAAGCGTGGTGGATTTACTCCCGACCGCCATCACCATCTCTATTATTGGTTATGTGGAATCCATTTCCGTAGCCAAGCTCATGCGGAACAAGCATAAGGATTATGATTTGGACCCCAATCAGGAACTCATCGGTCTGGGTTTAGCGAATATTGTCGGTAGCTTTTTTCAATCATTCCCTACTACGGGTGGTTTGTCAAGAACCGCCGTAAATAATGATTCCGGAGCCAAGACGGGATTAGCCGGAATTTTAAGTGCCCTCCTCATCATTTTAACCCTGTTATTCCTTACGCCCTTGTTTTATTACTTGCCTTATGGTGTCCTTTCCGCCATCATTATGGTAGCCATTATCGGCTTAATGGATTTCAAGGATGCGGCTCACATTTTTAAGGAGGATAAGCCCGGGTTTATATTGTTTTTGATTACAGCGCTTGCCACACTCT
>JAHDDF010000314.1 GCA_020629475.1 Saprospiraceae bacterium | reverse complement strand
TATCAGGAATACAAGCCCAAGAAACCATCCTGCAAAATCAATACTTACCCAAGGAGAAATATGTCTTCACCTTAAGCATGGGAGCTTCGGATAGCCCCTTAGCCCTACTTGGTGATTATTTTCTGTCAAGCAGTAAAAACCCGGGAGGGGAAATACTCCATAAGGTAAACCTCAATCCATATTTCTCCCATCGGGAAATCCGGAAATCGAAGCAGGCAGTAGCTACAGGCTCACCCATCATCCATTTCCATTTTGCCGATACCCTAAACGGTTACCTATACGGGGAATTCAATACTTACGGTGCCGGAACATTCCTGTTCAAAACCACGGACGGCGGTAAAACCTGGGAGGATACGAAAATTGATGTCCCCTTCACCGCAACGGGAATTAGTGAGAAATCCTTCTTCATGTTTAATGAAAAGAAAGGCATCCTAATGTCCGATGAAATTTCAATGAAGGACGACGGCTTATTTGAATATTACATCACCAATGATGCTTGGGAAACCTGCGAGAAAAAAACCTTCGAATTACCCAAGGAAAACAATTTCAAAGCCGACAATGATCCCACAAAACACGGCTTCTTCTACACTCCCGACGGAACCGTCATTGCCATTATCAACAAGTACATCAATTTCGACGAGAAACCAGAATACCTGATTTATAAATCCCAAGATTTCGGCGCCACTTTTAAGAAGATGTAAGACGTAAGATTTACGATCTAGACCGGTTTAGTCTAACATCTAATGTCTAACGTCTAACATCTCTCTTTCCATCCACCATTTGAAAACAAAGAGCCATGTTTAATATCAAAAGCATTAAAACGCTGCTAGTAGCGGCACTATTAACCCTAGGAGCAATAACCCTCCAAGCCCAAGACGCGCGGCAATTATTCGATACCGCCGTAAATACTTGGGACGTATTAAGCAATAACATCAGCGGTGTCAGTCTACAAAACGAGAAAGACGAGGAAGGCGTAAGAACCGTAGGAGGTTCCGGCGTTTTCTTCGGGCATGCCGTGGGTTTTGAATTAGCCTACCACAAGGACAAGGAAGAACTCCGGCGCATCATGATTGAATTCCCGGATGCCGCCAATCTAAACACCGATCAATTCCGCGCCATTTTCGGGAAGAGCGTAAACGAGGTTTTCCCCGAAGGTTTCGGATTGAGAATGGGCATCCAACACTTCGAAATGGATTTGGAGAACAAGAAGGTGGAAAACGCCTACATCCGAATCAATATGGGGTCTTGGGCACCGGGTGATGATGAAGCGGTTACCCTCTCCGATATTACCGCCGAATTCGGGATGATGGAAATCCAAAGTTCCGAACCAAAATTCTTGGTCGGATTGGATAGTAAAATCTTCCTCCCCAAGGAAGCCGCTAGTTATATCGGCATCGGGGAAACCGGTTTGGAAATCAAGGGCTATATCAATACCGGAACCATGAAAATGGCGCTTGCCGCCTCCTTGAGTTCGGAGGAAATCCCCTTGACCACCGACCGTTCCTTGGTGCTCCGTGAAGCACAATTCGAATTCGCTTTTGAAAACGGAAAACCGCAAATGGCTGTAGGCGGGCAGTTAGAGGTTCGTCCGCCAAACGAGGAGCCTTTCCAGTTAAAAGGTGATGTCTCCATCGACGTTACCGGAAAAATATATGCCCAAGGATTCATGACAAAAGACAAGCCTTCCGATCCTGAACCGTACATCCGCAATCCCTTCGGGATAAATGATAAGATTTATATCACGAGAGCAGGTTTGGGCTTCGGTTTGGATTTCAAAACCACCCCGATTCCCGCACCTAGCCTAGCCATTGAAGGCGGTATTGCCATCAAGAATTCCCCGACGGCGGAGCCGCTCTTCGCGGGTGCCGTAACCTTGGCGGTGGATCCTACGGAGCCCAATCAAACCATCATTGATGCGGATGTGGTAAATGCCAAGCTATCCTACATCATTGATGCTTTTCATGATAAAGGCGTTCCTTCGGAATTCGCGGAAACGCTGAGGAAAATCAACCTCAAGAAATTACACTTTACGGTAGTCCCGTCCCCCAATACCGTGGAGCTTTTCGGCAGGGAGTACGAACCCGGGTTTTATGCGGAAGGCGTATTCGAATACGGTTCCTACACCGGTGCCATGTTGATTGATATTGACGAAGATGGCGTAGAGGTATTCGGTGGTATGTCGCCCTTGGATTTCACCCATTTCAAACTGAAAGGGACATTGCCCAATACGGGCCCTTACATCTACCTTTCCTTCAAGCCGGCACAAAACATTTACGCCCTTGCCGTAAACGGAAAATTGGAGGTATTGGGTGCTACCGCAATGACGGACGTTTACCTCTCCGATAGAGGATTCAACGCCACCATGAAGACCAAAATCTTTGACCTCTATTCCGCTGAAGTAGATATTGCCGGTGCCAATTTCCTGGACCAAAACGGAGGCGTTTACGCCAAGGCAAGCATGACTGCCGCTGATGATTTATTGCTAAAAATTTCCAAGGACGCTTCCGATGAAATCCGAAGGGCAGCTGATGAAACCAAGGACGATTTCAAGGATTGGGATGCGGAACTGGCAAAGTACGAACCCATGTACAAGCAGAAGGGCGCGGAGTTGGACCGGCTCAAGGCACAAACCCGACAGAAATACGAGCGTCTTTGCAATCTCATGAACCAAAAGGAGGCGCATGAGCGCGAACGGAAATCGAAGCAAAAAGCAATCGCGGATTTGAAGAAGGAAGTCAACCGCTTACAGAATGAATACGACCGTGAAAAGGAACGCAGCGCTAGCCCCATCCCGAATTCCTCTTGCGATGCTCCCGGTTCCAAGGAGATAGAGGGACAATGCTTTACTTGTCCGGAAGGGTTTGAGTGGAACGGACCCGTTATTTCCAATAATGCCAAGGGCTGTATCAATAAAAAATTATATGCCAAGGCGAAGCCATCCGGCAAAAACGGTCCGTTCTGCCCGGAAGGACAAATCTTGAATACCCCGAACATGAAATGCTACGTTTGCCCGAACGGTTATGTACCTACCGTAGGGGTAGTGGATATCAATTCGTCTAAACGATGCATACTAAAAAACGGTAAATACAGCCGTCCCACTCCCGGCAAGCGGCTTCCTAATTGTAACATTACGGATAAGAAAAACGGCAAATGTTATACCTGTCCTTCCGGATATTCCCGGAATATTGCGGTAGACGTAAACCAAAGGAATGCTTGTTCGAATAATAAAAACGGTAACCGTGAAAAAGTCCTCCGCGAAAAACGGGCAAAGCTTGCCACCATGGAAGTAGCTTACGGCGATTTCATGCAAAGCGTGGGGCGTTCCTTTGATGAGCTGGGTGGCGTAGCGAGCAACATTTGCGACCAAGCCAAGAACACGGACATCATCCATGCGGATCCGGACATTTTGAATTCGCAAGTTTACAAGGACTGGCTTGCCTATGGTGCCATTGTGGTTAATGCTAGGGAAATGCTCAAGACCGTAGGCGACGGAACCGTGGGTACCCTGAACGCCGCTGCTTGGTTCGTGGAGAATGCCGGTTCGGCAGCGAACGTGGTCCAAATCAACAGCGCGCATTTCGAGGGCTGCTTGAACCGTATGAACGGTGGTTATGTGACCCTTCAATTCCGTGGGAAATTCGCGGATGATCCAATTTCCGGTTCCTTTAATATCAATTTAAAATCACCGGAGAATGACATCAAGGCTTTCGCCAATGCGCTATTGAATACGGATGAATTCAAGGCGGTGAACAAGAACGGGACATGTACCAGGCCCAATGTGCCAAGACCGCCCATCGCCAAGGATTCCAAGATTGCGGAATTGATGTCCTTGATAAACGCGGGTACCAAACCGGGCAGCTCGGAACCTAAAACCAAGCTTAAGCCGGCACCTTTAAAGGAAACGCCTCCGGGCTGGGCGGGCGGTATAACCTTTACGGAGGATCGTTTCAATCCCGCGGATTTTGAGATAGGTGTTACCGCTTCCAATCCAAGCTCTTCCTCCACTGCGCCCGTTTCGGGTAGGCCAACGGTGAATGCGGGATCTTCTTCGGGTAGTCGCCCTTCTACCGGTTCGAATTCCGGATCTGGAAGTCGACCTTCGGTTTCGTCCGGGAGTAAGCCAAAACCCAAGCCTTCCGGAGCAAGACCCGTAATAGTGGTGAATAGCCCCAAAAAAGAAATTATGGGCGATAAAATTCCCGTACAAGGCAGAACGGATAATTTCTACTTCGACCCGAATGCCTGGTACCGTTTTACGACCGCATTTACCGGTCCGGGAAAATCCTTGGATGTGGTGAATGATGAAAAAAAGAAAGAACTCAGAATGACGCCCACGGGCAGTTATTCGGGGCAGCTATGGAAAATTACGCCCCTTGGGGATGGCTACTACCGTTTAACCACCATGTTCCAAGGAGCGGAAAAATCCTTGGACGTAAAAAATGATCGATTTAAAAATGATATTCAACTTGCCCCTACCGGAAATTATTCCGGGCAAGCTTGGAAAATCCAAAAGTTGGAAAACGGCTATTTCCGCCTTACCACCCAATTTTTAGGTGATGATATTTCCTTGGATATTTTAAATAACGATAAGGACGATAATCCTTTCCTCTCCTTGTCTAAAAATTATACCGGGCAGTATTGGATGATTACGAAGGTGAAGTAGATTTTGCTTAGATAAGAAATTGGCTCTTTTAATATTTTGAAGCATCTCCGCTGGGCGGAGGTGCTTTTTTTTATCTGAACATATTAGAAAATAAAAACAAAATGGGTCGTCTCGGGCTGTGTCCGAGATGCATTCCACGGTACAAAAATATTGCAATAAAAACAGCGTACACTATATCCGATGCCCCGCAGTAAAATATAAAACTGAACTGATATGGCGCGCTTGCAGCGCGTCATTCATGCACCCCATATAAATTGAAATAAAACAACGTACACTATATCGCGGACACAGCCC
>JAHDDF010000313.1 GCA_020629475.1 Saprospiraceae bacterium | reverse complement strand
AAATATATCCAAATATCAACCCAGGCAAGTTTTCCTAGAATACATAACCCAAGTGCCACGGCAGGGTTAAAAGCAGCTCCCGATATTTCCGCGAACATGTAAATTCCTCCAAAAACCACTAAGCCAATGGCGAGGCCGTAATAAGAATTTCCCTCACTTACCCTTGTTGTGGCTACATTAAGAATTACCCATACCAATGCGAAAGCCCCTAAATACTCCGCCAGTAAAGCCGGTAAGATTTCCACCTCCAACAACTCCGGAGGAACGGATTCCTTGAAATATATTACGATACTCGACGCGGCTGCGGCACCTAGGATTTGGACGAATACATAAGGAAGAACATCACCCGCCTCACATTTTCCCCTTAGAAAAACACCGAGCGTAACCGCAGGATTAAAATGTGCACCTGAAATATCCTTTGAGGCATAAACGATAGCCACTAGAAACAATGAAATCGCGAATGGGTCCCACGTCATCCCGATAACAAGCACTAAGAAAAAAGTGCCCAAAAACTCTATCAAATACTTATTCATGCCAATGGTTTTCTCTTCTCCAAGTTTGAACTCCGAAAATAACCGTTTTTCGTTTATCCGGAGGAATACTTATTAATTCAGCCATAACTGTATATTTGAAACATGGTAATAGCGTTAATCGGGTACGGAAGAATGGGTAAGGCAATCGAAAAACTCGCATATCCCAAACATGATATTGGATTAAAGATAGGGAAGAAAAATGCCCATGAATTTACGGCCGGTTCCTTGGAGGGAATCGATGTCGCTATTGATTTCAGTTTACCGGACATCGCCGTTGATAATATCAAGACTTGTATTGACGCCGGTGTACCCGTTGTTTCCGGAACAACCGGCTGGCTAGAAAGGAAAGATGAGGTAGACCAATACTGCCTAAAGAAAGGTGGCGCGTTCTTGTATGCGTCCAACTTCAGCGTGGGCGTAAACTTATTTTTTGTTCTCAATAGCAAGTTAGCGGAGTTGATGAACGACCGCAAGGAGTACGGCATTTCCATGAAGGAGATCCACCACATCCACAAACTTGATGCGCCTAGCGGAACGGGCATAAGCCTTGCCAATGGAATCATTGATAAAGTAGAACGGAAAACGGGTTGGCAAGAAGGTCAAACGGATGACTCTTCCGTAATCCCGATCGAATCCGAGCGCTTTGAAATGACGCCCGGGACCCACATCGTATACTATGACTCCCCCATCGACAGCATTGAAATCAAGCACACCGCGCATTCCCGTGATGGTTTTGCCTCAGGCGCTATTTTAGCGGCTGAATGGCTTCATGGAAAAACCGGTGTCTTTACTATGGCTGATGTTTTAGGTTTGTAAATCATAAACGAAATGAAAAAGACGATCAAGAGAATCCTCAAAATCCTTCTTTGGATTATTCTTATCCCTGTCCTTTATGTTGGAGGAACATTATTGCACGGGACAATAACGGATTTCCGCCCTGAGGAGAAAATCGAGCTTTCCTTCGAGAATTCAACGGGTAACCAAACCATTTCCGATAGCACCTTGACTTTTGCCATTTGGAACATGGGATACGGTGGTTTAGGTGAGGAGTCCAACTTCTTTTTCGACAATGGCGGATTCCTTACCTCGGGCGGTAAAATGGTGCGAGCGCCACAAGAAGCCGTAGAAAAAAACATCAAGGGCGCTACCGATTGGCTTGCCGCGCACGATTCCTTGGATTTCCTTCTTTTGCAAGAAGTAGACTTTGAATCCAAGCGCAGTTATAAGATCAATCAATACGAAAAATACAAGGAGGTACTACCCAAGCACTCCTCTAGCTTTTCCGTGAATTTCAGGACACCTAGGGTTCCCCTACCGGTTTTAGAGCCTTGGAACGTCATGGGAAAAATGGAAAGTGGTCTCGGAACCTTTTCCAAATACGACCCCTCCTCCTCTACCCGATTCCAATTACCCGGAGAACACCAATGGCCGGATAGGCTTTTCCACTTGGATCGCTGCGCGGCATTTTATCGTTATCCCATGTCCAACGGGAAAGAACTTATCGTAGTAAATATCCATAACTCCGCCTACGATAAAGGAGGTGTTATGAAAGCGCAACAAAACGAATACCTCCGCTCGAAATTCCAAGCGGAATACGATAAAGGGAATTACCTGGTAATTGGCGGTGATTGGAACCAGCGCCCCGCAGGACAAGCGGATTGGGGTAAAAAACTCACCGACTCAACCGGCAAAATCATCCCGGATGATTATTTCGCGGATTGGACTTGGGCGTATGATACCAAAGTAGCCACCAATCGTGCCTTAAAGGATACGTACCAATCCGGTAGTACACCCACCAATCTTATTGATTTCTTCTTGGTTTCCCCTAACCTGGAGGTAACCAAAGTCCAAGGAGTGGATATGGATTTCAAGTACTCGGATCATCAACCCGTTTTGCTTGAGGTAAAGTGGTAATTCCAAGGAGAATCGCATAGAAAGTGTCCTCCCTGCCCCAACAAAAAGCCCGATGAAAGTAATGTTTCATCGGGCTTTTTGTTGGGGCAGGGTCTTTCCATCCCTATTCTTTAATTTTTTTCAACTTTTTTTCATTTTCTAATGACCCATTTTTCCGGTACTTATTCCCGCATTTATTCATTCCCGCAAAATCAAATATCGGGAAAACCAAATAACAATACCTTGCCGAAACCCGTAAAATCCCTTTCGGAAATTTTAACATATTCCCTTGATCCTAAAACTGTAACCAAATAACAAACGAGCGTTAGGAGGGTGAACTTGGGTTAAAAAAGCGAGAAAACCAGAACACGACTACGAGGTTTGAACATTCGCTGAAATGGACCTTACAATAGGAATGAATAGCGTGGGATTAACATCGGATTCAAGAATTAATCGTAACCTTGCGGCAAACACTAACCGTATGCTGGATTCCGGTAAGACCGTTAGTCGCCAGGAGATGGAAGCCGAATGGGAATTAATCCAAGCGGCTCAAAAAAATCCCGCGAGATTCGGTCCTCTGTATAATAAGTACTACGTACAAATTTTCAGGTTCGTCCTTAACCGTTGTGGTGATGAGGAAACCGCCGGGGATATCGTATCCCATGTTTTCATGAAAGCCATGAAGAAGTTAGGCGGATACACCTTCCAGGGTGTTCCCTTTTCCGCTTGGTTGTATCGCATCGCCTCCAACGAGGTAACCCAACATTTCAGAAACGCCAAGAAGAAGCGGACGGTGACCATGGAGGATCACCACGTCAACGCGCTTATCGATGAAGCGGAAATCGATGATTTCCAAGATAAGCAAGCTTTGATGATTCGCTTATTGGATGGCCTCAAGGAAGATGACCTGCAACTCATTGAGATGCGGTTTTTCGAACAACGCCCTTTCAAGGAAATTTCCGAAATCCTGGGGATAACGGAAAGCAATGCCAAGGTGAAGACCTACCGCATTATTGAAAGGATGAAAAAGAAGCTTAAGAAATAAAAACGTGAACAAAGGGAACCCCCGAGCCCTGCTTGAAACAGCTTAAATGACCATTTATGGAAAAAAACTACACTTATCGTTTTAATCCGCCTAAACTGACTGACGAACAAATCGAGTCCCATAAGGATTTCGGTGCGCTTCTGAAGCAGTTCGAGGAGCAAAAGCCGGAGGCAACCGAGGCGCGCAGGATTTCTTTGCGACCTTGGAAATATGCCGGTCTAGCCGCAGCCGCCGTCCTTGCCGGCGTGATGGTGATGAGCCGTCTGCCCGGTAATGCGTCCTTGGAATACGACAATGCAGCTACCGCCTACTTTCAGGAAAAGGATTTCGTGAATCCTCCCATGGAGGAGATTCAACCCATGTTTACTTCCAATAAGGTAAACGCGGGAACAGGCGGCAAGATCAATGTTGGCAAAAGTGGAAGTATCAATGTCCCCGCAGGGGCATTCGTAAATAATGCGGGTGAATCCGTATCCGGCAATGTGGAGGTGAAGTATCGCCAAGTCAACGACAATGGTGATTTCTTCCTCTCCGGCATACCCATGTATTACGATTCCTTAGGGGTACGCTATGACTTCGCTACCGAGGGCGTGTTCGAGGTATATGCCGAGCAAAACGGGGAGCGTCTTAGGATGCAATCCGGAAAAAACTTGGAGATTTCTTTCTCTGAAATAATGGAGAACGGAAAAGACGTAAACATCCCCCCTTCCTTTAATATCTATAAACTGAATAAGGATGCGCGTAAATGGGAATACAAAGGCAGCAACACCCCCAACGTCAGGGAAGTTTCTGAGAAGCCTCAAGTCGGCAATAATCAAGATGCCCGCCAAGCGGTAATCGCTGATTTCGATGCCAAGACCTCTGCCCTTCTAGCTGAATACCAAACCAAATTGGACGGCCTTCGTTCCGGTTTCGACTTGCCCGAGAAGCCGCAAGAACCCAAAGGTCATGATCCTTCCAGAACCGTTTTTGATATTAACTTCGGAACTACCGTTAGCGGTATGGAGGAATACAAGAACATCAAGTGGCAAGTAACGGGTGATGAACGAGCACTGAACGCCGCTAGAAGTATCGAGTGGGCGGAAGATGAGATTTCCATCAATAAAGCAGGTACCGATTCCTATAAAATGGTTTTGAATAACGGTGAAATCAATATTGTTTTGGATGCCGTCCCTGTTTTATCCGGTGCTGAATTGGCAAAAGCCAAGCAAAAATACGCTTCCGATAAAGCGGCTTATGATGCAGCCGTGAAGCAAGCCGACCAGGCTATTAGCAGTCAAAGCGCAGCACTTGAAACGGAAAAGCAAGGTAAGCTTCAGGCATTAGAGGCAGAAAAGCAAACCGCTCTTGATGCCATTCAAAACCAAGCGGCAAACAACGCCGAGCGCATCGTTAAGAAAACGGTGGAGCGCATGTTTACCATCAATGAGTTAGGAATTTGGAACATTAACCGCCCGGTTCTTACCAAGACCAAGAAAATCGAGGTGGAATTGGTGAATGAAA
>JAHDDF010000009.1 GCA_020629475.1 Saprospiraceae bacterium | reverse complement strand
CAGGATGTAAGGATCGAGGATGGCATCAGTCCCGCCTTGGATGTAGGAAGTATATCCATGGGGGCGAGCAGCCATCCATACACGGTTGGGCTCACGGATAGTCTGCTAACCGTTTACTTTGATGATATTTTCTTGCCTGATTCCTTGTCCGACCCTCTTGGCTCCCAAGGCTTCATTAAGTTCCGGATTTCTCAAAAGGATAATCTCCCTTGGGGAACCTACATCGGAAATACGGCTAAGATATTCTTTGATTTTAATGCACCGATTATAACCAATACTACTTACCATCGTATCAGTGAGGACTTCATCGAAGAAAACCTTATTTCAAGCATCGAAACATATATACCTCGAGATGAAATTTCCGTCTTCCCTAACCCCTCCACCGGAAACATCAGTTTCAAATTACCTGAAGGGGCATCAGGCGGAATTCTAAGTATATATGATAAACTTGGAAGGAGAATATCCCAAGCGGAATTTGCGGGAAACACTTACGCATTAGAAAGAAACGGATTACCCGAAGGGGTTTATTTCTACGAAATAATTTCAGGTAACAAGAAATATTCAGGTAAGATTGGATTTGTAGGGAATTAATCCTACTCGGTCATTTTCCTGACCCAGTTCCCGTTTTCGTCAAGGTATCCGAGGTTGCCTCCTTGTTCCACACGGATAAGACCTCCGGGTACCTTTCGAATATATTCGTAACTCACCGGCAAAACACTATTTCCGGTTACGTTGTATACACCATGCAAACGGTTGATTTTTACCTTCACCAAGCCATCTGAAACCCTTTCGATTTTCTCGTATTTGGGAGAAATAATAAGAACGCCTTTGTGATTGATGACACCCCATTTTTCATTAATCCTCACGAAAGCGAAGCCATTGTCGAAATTCCCGGCTTCATCATAATACCCATCGTATAATTCACCCGTTTCCCGACTGAAATAATACTTTCTTTTATCATCCCGCATAAGGAGCCTTCCTTCGGAAAAGGAGAGGACTTTATTGAGGGAAGGTTTAATGACGTAATCACCATCGGTATCCACAAGCCCGCCTTTACGAGCATTTTCAAAAACAACGGCACGACCATCCTCGAAATCTTGGCACTTGGAAAATTCCAAGTCTACCACAATGTTTCCGCCTTTATCAATGTAGCCGCAATTTCCGTCCATCTTAACCCAAGCGCGCCCTTCGGAAAATTGGGATACGCGGTCAAAAACGGCAGGAATAACGAGGTTTCCTTTAAGATCGACGAAACCGTACTTGTTTTTCTTTTTCACGGCAGCTAAACCCTCGGAATAAGAAAAGACTTTCCGGAATGTTTGATTTGAAATTCTTTCTCCCTTCCTGTTTACAAGGAAGTACTTAATATTATCTCGCGAATTATCACGGGCTACGGCTCTTCCGTACCGGTCAAAACTACTGATATCATCAAACTGGCGGTCGGAGATAAATTTACCGTCTTTGCTAATTAGCCTCATTTTGCCCTTGTCCAAAACCCGCCCGATGTCATGGCTGAAGTCATATGCCTTCTTGAATTTCGGACTGATGGCGAACATCCCGTTTGGTGTGATGTAACCACTTCCCTTGGGGGTGTTCACCCATGCCAAGCCATTGTGGAAATCGCCAACCCTTGAGAACTTGTGTTCTACGACTGTTTTACCGGTCTTGTCGATGAATCCCCATTTGTACCCATCGAAAACGGCGGCATATCCCTCCCTGAAAGTCCTTGCCTTGGTGTATTTAAAATCAACAATTATTTGTCCCAATGTATTCACGTAACCCCATTTTTCGCCACGTTTTGCCGCCATTATATTCTCCATCGGCTCCCCGATTTTTTCGAACTGGGCATTCACCACCATTTTCCCTAGGGAATCGATTAATCCGAATTTATTGCAACTTCGCTCGGCATGGAGTAAGGTTCCACCGTTGTTCTCGAAATAGGTTAGCTTATCAAAGGCGCATGGAATTACCAATTCCCCGGCAACGTTCACTAATCCCCATTTACCGTTCTGCATCACTATACCTGAGCCTTTGTTGAACTCCCTGGCGCCCTCGAACTGTGCGGGAATAACCATTTCGCCATGAATATCCATATAGCCCCATAGGCAATCCTTACAAGTAAGATTAGGGGCTTTTTTCGGCATGTCCCCGAAATCCCCGAGGATATAGCTTCCGTAGCCTTCTTCAAGAAAATCAATTAGGTTACAAATGGCAAAGACATCGGATTTTTTACTGCCCCAAAGCATTCCCTCTATCGCTACCGGTGCAATTCCCTCATTGAATGGCCCGATATAGGAGTAGGTTTCCGTGACTATTTTTCCTTCACGATCCAGTAAGCCGTGTCTTCCGTCATCGAATATTACCCGGCAAACCTTACCCTCGTCCCTATAATCCTCAAGCTTGATGTTCCTTAAATCCATTTGGGTCGTGGGTGCACCCATCTTGTTGTTTATTACGCAAAATCTATCCTCGTACCTGACGATAAAACCACCGAAACTCTGCTTGGTCGTTTTTCTTTCCCCGGCTATGGTCAAACCGATATCCCTTCTGATATCAATAAAGTCGAAACGAGGTGAAATTTTTGTGGCACCGTTGCTAAGGTCCCTTAAACCCCATTTGCTTTTTTCAGTGGAATAAAACCACTCAAAATGATTCAATTGGTAATTTTCCTCCGGCTTTTCCTTGGTGCTTTTCGCTTTTTTCGTAACGTTTATACTCGCGAATTTCTCATAATCATCCGTTTGGGTAAACTTCCCGCCGGCATTTTGGAAAATGGTAAGCCTAGGACCCCTGTAAGCTTTTATGGCATTTTCCTCCAAGGCAATTTTGTCATAAACGGGATTAACCACCACTTTCCCCTTTTGATCCGCTAAACCAAATGAATCACCGCTTTTTACGATGGAACAGCCTTCCTTGTAAACGGAAATAAAATCAAGGGTTATTGGGGTTATCAATTCATTTTGGATATTAACGATTCCCCATTTGTTTTCCATTCTTACCCTGAATAAGTTATCGGAAAACAGACGTATTTCCTGAAAGGAAGGCGGAATGATTTCACTTCCGTTACCGTCCATTAAACCCACGCGGTTTAACTTCTTAAACGCGATCCTGTCCTTTGTCAAGGGGAAAAAATCCTCTGCGGGTTCTAGTCCGATGATATCTTTCTTGGAAAAGGAAAACAGGTGGTTTTTTCCTTGTTTAGTTACAATGATGAAATCTTGCCCCGCTTTTCTAAAACCTGAATACTGTTCGGGAAGTAGCGTGTTCCCTGAACGATCTATTACACCCCATTTATATTTGCTGCGGTAGAGAATTATTCCTTGCCCTACGGATTCAATCTCCCTGGATTTGGTAGGAAGGCATATCTTTCCGGTAAGGGTGGAAAGACCGTACCTCCCGTTGTTTTTAAGAAGAAAATAATTGGGGTCCTTAAAAAGGGTGATTTGATCAAAGGAGGGCTCCAACATAACCCTTTTCAACTTAAGGTTGAATATGCCTCTTTTACCGTCCCTGTCAAACTTCAGGAATTCATCCGTAAAAGGAATGGCTTTATCATAATCTTTTAAGAGGGTATTGCCCTTAACGTCCCTAATCTCCCAAATCCCGTCGTCCGTTTGGACCCCGAAAAGGTAATCGGTTATTACCCGGATATCCTTAAACTTAATGGGCATTTGAAAGGTTCCGTCGTCCTTAAGTAATCCGGCCTTACCGTCTTTTTGAACAACCGCAAAACCCGAGTGCCTGAATTCACCGATGGCATCGTAGGTAGGCGGAAGGATTATTTTACCGTTCCTATCCATCAAACCCCACTTCCCCATGTTTTTGATGGGAAAGGCATCTTGTGCGCTTAAACAGCAGGAAAGCGCGAGGAAAAGAAAAATGCCGATGTGAAATCTCATGGTTTGGATGCTTGGCAAATTGTTGATTTGGGAAACCGAAAAATACATTTCTACCCAAAGGAAGCCAAAAAAAGTCAAGGTAATAACAATTTGACAACATTCGGGAAACGGTAATTTGAGCCAAATGGTTTTATCCATGCCGTCCGGAAAGGAAAATATCCCGATAATTGCAGGATGAAATTCAGCACGGGCCACAAGGGGGTAGTTGCGGCAGGACACAATACAACGGCGGATGTAGCTTCCGAAGTATTAAAAGCCGGTGGAAATGCGTTTGATGCTGCCGCAGCGGCACTTTTTGCCACATTTATCGCGGAACCCTTCATGGGCTCTCCCGGAGGTGGCGGATTTGCCACCCTGATTACGGAATCAGGGCAGAGTTATGTTTTGGATTTCTTTTGCCAAACGCCAAAAAGTAAACTGCCCGCTTCAAAGTCTCATTTTTATCCCATTACCGTTGATTTTGGGGAAGCCAAGGAGGACTTTTACATCGGGCACGGTTCTCACGCCACACCCGGGATAATTGCGGGAATTTTTGAAATGGTGGACAAATTCGGGACTATGCCTATTTCCGAATTGATTCAGCCTACCCTTGACGCCATATCAAACGGTGTTCCCCTTGATCCCTTCCAACAAATGGATATCGGTTTATTGGAGGACATCATCAAAACCGATTCCGTTTGTGAAAGTATTTTTTTCCCGAACGGTAAAATGTTGGAAATAAATGAACCGGTAGTGATGCCGGATTTACCCGACTTCCTTTTTTCTCTAGGAAAGGAAGGGATGCGGGAATTTTATGAAGGTGAAATCGCGAGGAAAATCTCCGAGGCGTCGGAAGAATATGGCGGACATATCCGTATGGCGGATTTTTTAGACTATAAAGTTGAACTCAAAAAACCTCTTTCTTTTAATTACAAGGATAATCAAATTTTCACCGTTCCGTTCCCCAGCCTTGGTGGACCCGTTATTGCCTTGGGAATGGATGCTCTTTCGGAGATTGAAAAACCTATCGATTATTTGACGGCGGAAGCCACGGAGATGTTTCTACCCGTCATCAAAAAAATGGAGCGTACCATTCGTCGCCCGGAAATTTTAGCGGCTCATTTGGACTTATGTAAAAATATCAGGTTTAATAAAAAATGGGGGAGTACCACTCATTTCGGGATATCGGATTCCAAGGGTAATTCCGTCTCTTTAACTTGTTCCAATGGTGAGGGATCAGGCTATATTATTCCGGGCACCAACTGCCTAATGAATAATATGCTGGGCGAGGCGGCATTATTGCCGGATGGATTTTTCTCTTGGAAAAAGGACGCGCGCCTCAATTCCCTAATGAGTCCTTCCATCGTACAACAATCGAACAGAAGAATAATTATTGGGACAGGCGGGGCAGGCAGGATTCCTTCAATGATCCTCCAAGTAATCCGGAACATGGTTGACGGGGGCATGGACATAAAGGAAGCCGTAGAATTCCCAAGGATGCATTTGGTCGGGAATTCCCTGAAATCCGAACCGGGTTTTGAAAGATGTACTTTTAATGAGGATTTAATTCATGATGTTTGGAAGGAAAAAAGCCTTTATTTTGGGGGCGTGCATACCGTGTCCGTTCAAAACGGTGTCCCTGATGCCGTCGGCGATGCAAGAAGGTGGGGCGTGAGTCGCATTGTTACCTAAACTAAACATTTGGGTTAAATATGGATTAAATTCCATTAAATGAAGCCAAGTAAGTGCACGCACCGCCTTTTTCCGATAATTTTGTAAAAACAATCTAAACGATATGGAAACTTCCGGTAAAAAGATTTTGATCGTTGATGACGAACCGGATATTTTGGAATTCCTCTCTTACAATCTGGAAAAGGAGGGATTTTCCGTCAGGACCGCGAATAATGGCGAGGAAGCTCTAGAAGTACTTCCTGATTTTAAACCCGACTTGGTTATCCTGGATATCATGATGCCAAAACTTGACGGAGTTGAAGTTTGCCGAATCATTCGTGAGGAACCGGCAAACCAAAATCTGTTGGTGGCTTTTTTAACGGCAAGGAACGAGGATTACTCCCAAATCGCGGGTTTTGAAGTAGGTGCTGACGATTACATCACCAAACCCATTCGACCAAGGGTTTTTATCAGTCGAATTAAAGGCTTGCTACGCAGGAAATTATCCGAATCCCCCGAGGGTACCGCACAAGGGATCATGACCTTGGGGGAATTGGAGATTGATCGTGAAAAATTCGTTGTAAGGAGGTCCGGCGAGGAAATTTATCTTGCCAAAAAGGAGTTTGAATTAATTGAGCTACTTGGATCAAAACCCGGGAAAGTCTTTTCTAGAGAAGAGATTTTCAATAAGGTTTGGGGTACCGAGGTAATCGTTGGAAATCGAACCATCGATGTCCACATCAGGAAACTGAGGGAGAAGATCGGGGACAATTATATCAAAACGGTAAAAGGCATTGGCTACAAATTTGAATTCTAGACTCCGAATAAAGAACCCGACTCCGAGGGAGTTGGCAAGATATGCGGCAGGTATCGTTGCGGTCTCACTCCTGGTGGCAATGGGGATACTAAAGCTGATTTTCCCGAATTCCTTGCCATGGTGGTTTATTCTGATTATTCCCGTCGTGGGGTACGTTATTGGTTTAATCACCTTTACTGAGGTGCTAGAAACTTATATCTATCGTAAAATCAAGTTGATTTATAAAACCATTCGACGCTCTAAAATGGATCCCGGAGAAAAGGCATCCAAAGTCGACCTGGATTCGAATATCATTGATGACGTCGAAAAGGAAGTTGAAACATGGGCCGCTTCCCGATCCAATGAATTTGATGAGTTGAAAAAACTCGCGGAATATAGAAGGGATTTTATGGGGGACATTTCCCATGAACTAAAAACGCCTATTTTTAATATCCAAGGATATTTACACACCCTTCTTGATGGAGGTTTGGAAGATGGGCGAATAAATTATGCTTACCTCAAAAAAGCGGCTAAAAACGTGGAGCGCTTGCATAATATCGTTCAGGATCTAGAATCCATCACCCGAATGGAAAATGATGTGGCGGATCTGGATATTGATGACTTTTCCATCATGAATCTGGTCAATCAGATTTTTGAGGAAAATTCCATCAAGGCGGATGAGAAAGGAATAAAACTCAGGTATAAGCAAGGTGCTGAAAAAGATTTTAGGGTTCTTGCGGATAGGGAGAAAATAGCCCAAGTACTGGTAAACCTTATCTCTAATTCCATCAAATACGGAAAACCCGGCGGTTTAACGCAAATCGGGATTTATGATATGGATAAGGTGATTCTAATTGAAGTGGCGGATAACGGAATAGGAATAGACGAGGAGCACTTGTCCCGCGTATTCGATAGATTCTACAGGGTGGACAAAAGTAGATCCCGTGACCAAGGGGGCACCGGATTGGGGTTATCAATCGTCAAGCATATCGTTGAGGCGCACCAGCAAACCATTAATGTTCGCAGCACAAAAGACAGGGGCTCTACCTTTGGGTTTACTTTGGAAAAAGCAGGGTAGGCTACTCTACGGGAAGCGCGTTAACAATCTTGTCGGCTACCTTTTTGAGCAATCTTACATCAGGAAGATAAACGGAACCTTCTTTTTCGGTCTCTTCGATAACTTCCGTGTTTGTTGTCTCAGCAAGCTTATTCATCTCTTTCTTAAGATAAACATAGCTGAAAGCACTACAAGCAAACAAGATAAATCCCGCGCAGTAAATTAGGAGTGATTTTTTCATCTCGGACGTTTAAGGTTGGTTAGTTCTTTTTTGGTCACTTATTTTAACATCAAAATAAGAGTATTTACACCGGAATGACAATTTCCGGGACGAATGGTTGTCTTTTCCGGATGAAAACGCATGAAATACCGAAATATTTTAACGTTTTGCCCTCTTTTTTATGCGCTTCCTTGCATTTCTGTTCATTTAAGCATAGCTTAGTTTAAAATTTAAACTAAGTGCAAGCTCCTAGTATTTTACTAACGGATTTCTACCAACTCACGATGGGTTACGGATATTGGAAGATGGGTTTATCCGAAAAGGAAGCCGTTTTCCATCTATTTTTCAGGAAACATCCCTTCAAAGGTAAATATACGATTTGTTGCGGCTTGGAACCCGTAATCGAATTTTTGAACCAATTAAAGTTCACCAACGAGGATATTGCCTACCTGGGTAATCTTCGGGATAATAAGGGCAACAACCTTTTTGATGAAGGTTTCCTGAATTACCTCCAAAGGTTGGAGTTTAAATGTGATGTAGCAGGAATGCCTGAAGGAACGGTCGCGTTTCCGCATGAGCCTTTGTTGAGGATAAAGGGGCCGCTTTTTCAAGTACAGTTGATTGAAACGGCGCTCTTGAACATCATGAACTTTTCGACCCTCATCGCCACTAAGGCATCTAGAATTGTTACTGCGGCCAAAGGAGATACCGTTCTTGAATTCGGTTTAAGACGCGCACAGGGTCCCGACGGTGGGCTTTCCGCAAGTAGGGCGGCTTACATAGGAGGCTGCCACGCTACCAGTAACGTATTGGCAGGTAGGCGCTTCGGGATTCCGGTTAAGGGGACGCACGCACATAGTTGGGTGATGACTTTTGATACGGAAAAAGAGGCTTTCCGCCAATACGCCGAAGCCATGCCCGGCAATGCGGTCTTTCTCGTGGACACTTATGATACGGTTCAAGGGGTAAGGAATGCGGTGGAAGAAGGAAAAAGACTCCGTACCAAGGGTTTTGAAATGGTTGGGATTAGGCTGGACAGTGGTGATCTGGTGGATTTGAGTATCAAGGCAAGAAAAATCTTGGATGAAGGAGGATTCCCGGATGCTTCCGTCGTGGCAAGCAACGATTTGGATGAATACCGAATTGAGGAATTGAAATCAAAAGGTGCTAAAATTGATACTTGGGGCGTAGGTACCCGCCTAGCAACGGCATATGATCAACCGGCATTAGGAGGTGTTTATAAATTGGCGGCAATCAAGGATGAGTCCGGTAATTGGGATTACCGAGTAAAACTTTCCGAACAAGAGATTAAAGTCTCAAATCCCGGTGTTCTTTCCGTAAGGAGGCTTTTTGAAAACGGTAAACCCGTAGGTGACGTCATTTACAATATGGCGGAGGAAAAATCTAATACCTACCAAGTTTTCAAGGGAAAGGAAAAGTCTTATGATTTCGAAATGGGGGAGGATTTGCTAGTCCAGATATTCGAGAAGGGTAAGTTGGTTTACCAATCACCGGACATAACATCCATCCGGGAAAATACACTCAGGAACCTGGAATTATTCAAGGACATTGATAATTATAGCTACGGTTTGGATTCCAATTTGAACCAATTGAAAAAAGATATCATTTCAAAAAACAGGAAAGCATAAATCATGGGATACACGTATGAATACCCAAGACCTGCCTTAACGGTAGATTGCGTAATTTTTGGTTTGGACGGTCGGGATTTAAAGGTCCTTCTTATTGAAAGGGCACTGGAACCTTTTAAAGGCAAATGGGCGCTTCCGGGAGGATTCGTTAACATGGAGGAAAATCTCTATGATGCCGCCCTCCGTGAGTTGGAGGAGGAAACAGGGGTTAAGGATGTCTTTATCGAGCAACTCTTTACTTTCGGGGAACCCGGAAGGGATCCCCGGGGAAGGGTGGTGAGCGTGGCTTATTATGCCCTTGTCAATCTAAAAGAACACCCCATCCAAGCAAGTTCGGATGCGAGAAACGCCGCCTGGTTCCCTGTTGATGAATTACCGAAATTAGCTTTCGATCATGACGCCATAGCCGATATGGCGATAAAAAGATTGCGGGGAAAGGTGGTTTACCAGCCGATTGGTTTTGAGTTGCTACCGAAAAAATTTACCTTGACGCAATTGCAAAACCTCTATGAAACGGTTCTTGGTGTACGGGTAAATAAAAGGAACTTCAGGACGAAAATCCTGAAAATGGATATCCTGGAACAATGCGAAAGGCAACAAGGCGTAGCGCACAGGCCCGCGTTTCTTTACCGTTTTAATGAGGGAAAATACAAGGAGCTACTTGAAAAAGGTTTCGTTTTTGAAATCGGTGGCTTCGTGAAAAACGAACAGTAATGAAGTCTACTTCCAAGACATGGATCCTTTTGGCTCTTTCATTGCTTTTTTTGGCTTCTTGCCTGCCTGATACGGAAGAACCCAAGGAACCTGAACTTCCTTCTATCGAAGAGGATTTCCCTGATACAGGACCCACATGGGGCTTCGTGGATATGGCGGGTGAAATTGCCGTTCCCGCTAGATTCGATGATGTAAGGCCTTTTTCCGAATCCTTGGCAGCCGTTCGTATTGGCGCAAAATGGGGCTATATTAACCGAAAGGGGGAAATGGTAATTCCTACCCAATTCCGCTCTGCTTTCCCTTTCATGGATGGCTTGGCTAGGGTGACCACTTTTGCCGGAAGGGCAGGATTTATTGATGCTAAGGGTGAATGGTCCGTCCCTCCCGTTTTTGACTCCGTTAAGGATTTTTCGGAAGATTTAGCGGTAATAGAAATCGATGGCAAATTCGGTTACGCCGATAAAAAAGGGGAAATCATTATTCCTAATTCTTTTGAAAGGGCTTACCCTTTCAAGGAAGGGGTGGCACCCGTTAAAAAAGATGATTCCTTTGGACTAATAAGCAAGGAGGGAAAAGAGGTAATTCCCTTCGGTTTTGATAAAATTCACGTTACGGAAAAAGGATACATCCGCGTAAAAAAGGATGGGAAATACGGAGTATACGACAAGGAAGGAAACGAGGTAATTCCCCCTACATTTTCCTTGATCTCGGATTTGGTAGATGGCGTCTTTCCGGTAAAGCAAGGAGAGATATTCGGATTAATGAAACCTGACGGCACATGGGTTGTAGAACCCTTTTATGATTCCCTGACCGAAGGGGCGGATTCCATTTGGTGCGCCCAAAAAGCAGGGAAATTCGGCTTTATCCTTACTTCGGGCGAAAGACTTACGGGCATGGTTTATTCCCAAATTTATCCTTTCAAGGAGGGAATGGCTGCCTTTCAAACGGATGATTATTGGGGCTATCTCAATATCAACGGAGAAGAGGTTATTCCACCGAGATATCCTCTAGTTTGGCCTTATAACGAAGGTGTGGCAAGAGTAGCGACACCGAAAGGGGTTATCTTTATCGATAAGAACGGTTCGCCCTTTCTTAAAGTAAGAGCGAGGGACGTCCGCGATTTCGTTAACGGGCTTGCCGCCTTTCAATCCATTTGATTTTCCCATGAAGGCATTGATCATCGTAGATATCCAAAACGATTTTTGCCCCGGAGGCTCCTTAGCCGTTACGGATGGCGACACGATTATCCCAATCGTAAACAAGGTAATGCCCCTGTTTGATGTAGTGATTGCCACCCAAGATTGGCATCCACCGGATCATGGTAGTTTTGCCGCTAATCATATAGACCGAAAAGTAGGGGAGATTATTGACTTGAATGGACTGCCCCAGGTCTTATGGCCCGTCCATTGCGTCCAGGGTTTTAAGGGGGCGGCTCTCCATGCGGATTTAAATATTAAAGGAATCGATAGGATATTTGAAAAAGGGACAATTCCTGAAGTGGATTCGTATAGCGGCTTTTTTGACAACGGAAGAAGGAATAGTACCGGTTTGGGTGATTTTCTATTGGAAAAAGGTGTAAAAGAGGTGTACGTTTGTGGCTTAGCAACGGATTACTGCGTCAAATACACAACTTTGGATGCTCTTTCGTTAGGCTTTAAAACGTTTCTTTTAACGGATGCCATAAAAGGGGTAGACCTCAAGGAAGGAGATTGTGAAAGGGCTATCCTTGAAATGCATAACCAAGGCGCCATTCTTTCCGACACCAAAATACTACAAGAGAATTGCTAGGACTGATTGACATAGGATTTTTACCCATTCGGATCTGGGACATCCTTGATGTCATCATCGTTGGCTACCTTATATATAGGGTATACAAGCTTCTTAGGGGCTCAGTAGCGTTTAATATTTTCGTTGGGGTCCTTGCCTTGTACGGTGTTTATTGGCTGGTACAGGCATTGGGAATGGATTTGCTTTCCAGCATCCTGAATCAATTCGTGAACGTCGGTGTCCTCATGCTCCTCATCATATTCCAACCGGAGGTAAGGCGTTTCTTGCTCTTCGTCGGAAATACCACTTTAAAAGGTCGTTCTAACTTTATCAATAGAATACTAGGGCAAGAAGAGGATTTCGATTCAACGGATAAACTGATTTACGATATCAGAAGAGCGACTAAAGCACTGAGTAAATCCAAAACCGGTGCGCTTATCCTGCTTTCCGAAAATACCAATGTCGAAGAATTTTCCAATTCAGGGACGATATTGGATGCGAAAGTGTCCGTCCCGCTTTTAATCAGCCTATTCCACAAGGAAAGCCCCTTGCATGATGGCGCGGTTATTATTGCTAAAGATCGTATCCATTCCGCAGGAAATGTACTTCCCGTTTCAGGAAATCCGGATTTGCCTGAACGCGCGGGTTTGCGGCACCGTGCAGGGGTAGGGGTAACGGAAGGATCGGACGTAATTTCCATTATTGTTTCCGAGGAAACCGGGAATATCTCATTGGCGCAGGAAGGGAAGTTGACATCCGTCCATGACGTTTACGAATTGGCGTCCCAACTCAAGAAAAGGTTGAAAGGAGAAGAAGCCTCTAGAGGGCAAAATCAAGATAATAATAAGGGGTAATCCGATAAGGGGGATCCCGGAAATCCATTGGCATAAAATTTTTATTGGCACCTTGTTAAACCAACTATAAAACACAAGGTCAAACCCTACAGTAAACAAAAAATACATCATTCTTATCATGAAAAAGATAATAACCATCCTATTTGCCGTGCTACTTATTGCAGGCAATACTTTTGCTCAACGACAAGGTGAGCATCACCACAAACCACCCCACCATAAAATGCTCTCCCAACTGGATTTGACGGATGAGCAAAAGGCGGAACTGGAAACTAAGATTAAAGCGCTCAGGGAAGAGATGAAGTCCCAAAAAGGAACTGATATGTCCCATGAGGAAAAAATGGAGTTTCGCCATCAAATGGTCCAAAGACAAAAAGCGATCATTGAAAGCGTCTTAACAGAGGAGCAACTAGCCAAGGCGGAAGCCATGAAGGCCGAACGTGAAGGTAAACGTGAGGAGCATATGGCAAAGCGCAAGGAAATGAAGGAGAAGATGAAGCCCATGTTCGAGGAAATGAAGGCTTATAAGGAAGCCAACGTTGAACCGTTCATCCTTGAAAAACGCCTTCAACTTGAGCGTGAAATGAAGCGTAAGGATAGAAAAGAAGTGGATAAGCTTCGTGAATCCCTTCTTGAGATAAAATCCAAAATGAAGGATAAATTCGAGGAAAGAAAGGAGAAGCATGCTGAAATGAAAAAAGGCAAGGGAAAGGAATGGCACGGCAAGGGGCGCAAGGGACACCATGGCAAAGGCAAAGGAATGCACATGGTCATGAAAAAATGGAGCGAGGAAAATCCCGAGCAATTTGAAAAGGCGGTAGAACTTTCCGAAAAATACGCGGAAGAAATCGACGCTCAAATGAACGCCATCAAGGAAATGAAACCTGAATGGGATAAGGAAATGGGTGAAATCAAATCCAAGTACATCAACGAGGAGGATTTTGAAAACGATTTCAAAGGGAAGCACGGCAAGAAACACCACAAAGGCAAGAAGGGCTGTAAGGACGGTGAGACTTGTGAAAAGAAAGGAAAAGACGGTGCCTCCAAGGAGGAAATGAAAGAAAAATGGATGCAGATGAAGCGAATCGGCTTCTTGCTGAAACCCACCGAGAAAACGCAAACGGAAGAGCCCGCTACACCACAAAAAAGAGGAGGCTTTACTTCCTCGATTGCGACAAAGGTATACCCCAATCCCTCAACGGATTCAAATACCTTAGAAATTGAGGTTCCTGAAAACGGGGACTATGAAATCTCCTTATTCAACGAATCCGGTCAACTTGTCAGAATTATTTCCGACGACCCATTGGAAGGAGGAAAACACACCTTTAACGTGGATTTATCGGATTTATCCTCCGGCTTGTATTACTTCGTAATATTTGACGGAAAAAGCAAAACAACGAGTAAATTCGTTAAAAAATAACCAATCGGTTCATCTATGAACCTAATCCTTGGGTTGCTACTTTACATGGTGGCAACCCAATTTTTTTGACAATGAATGATGAATTTTCATACATTTGTCTCCCTGCAAAGGATTTTGACGTCTAATGAAAAGGCAAGGAATCCATCCTTTGCACCCAAAAACATACGCGAACCATCACAATAAAAGCATTGAATTCAATGGCGAAGAATCTTCTTATCGTCGAGTCCCCCGCCAAGGCAAAGACCATTGAAAAATACCTGGGAAAGGATTTTAAGGTGAAGTCTAGTTTCGGTCATATCCGGGACTTGGACAAAGGCAACGGTGCCGTGGACGTCGATAACGATTTCGAACCTAAATACATCGTTTCACCGGAAAAGACCAAGGTCGTCAAGGACTTAAAGGAGTGGGTTAAGAAATCCGAGGAAGTCTGGCTCGCAACGGATGAGGACCGCGAGGGAGAGGCTATCTCCTGGCACCTTTGTAAGGTCCTGGGCTTGGACGAGAACACGACCAAGCGCATCGTTTTCCGCGAAATTACCAAACCGGCTATCGTTAAGGCAATTCAAAGCCCAAGGACGGTTGACTTGAAATTGGTAAACGCCCAGCAAGCCCGGCGAATACTGGATCGTTTGGTAGGTTTCGAACTTTCCGGCATTCTTTGGAAAAAGGTAAAGGGTAAACTTTCCGCAGGGCGCGTACAGTCCGTAGCGGTAAAGCTATTGGTGGAGCGCGAGCGTGAAATCATGGATTTCGAAGCCGTTTCCTTCTACAAGGTAACGGCACGTTTTAACGTGATAAACAGCCAAGGGAAAAACGTGATCCTTAACGCGGAAATGCCCGGTAAATTCGATAAGGAAAGCGATGCGGAAGCATTTTTGAAAAGTGTTTTAGGTGCTGATTTCACCATTGCTAATATCACCAAGAAACCTTTAAAGAAAAAGCCGACGGCCCCGTTTACCACTTCCACGCTCCAGCAGGAGGCATCAAGGAAATTAGGGTTCTCCGTGAAGCGCACGATGTCAACGGCGCAGCGCTTGTACGAGCAAGGTCTGATTACCTATATGCGTACGGATTCCATCAGCTTGAGTGAACTTGCTATCCAAGCCATCGAGTCGGAGATTATTTCAAGATTCGGGACGGAATATTCTAAACCAAGGAGGTTCAAAACCAAAAAGAAGGACGCACAGGAGGCGCACGAAGCCATCCGTCCTACATATATTGATCGTGACTCCATTTCCGGCGACAGGGATCAGGAGCGCTTATACGAGTTGATTTGGAAGCGTACCGTCGCGTCCCAAATGAGTGAGGCGGAAGTTGAGAAAACGACTGCGGAAATCGCGATTTCCACTCGCCCCGACGCTAAATTACAAGCAACCGGCGAGGTACTGACTTTTGACGGTTTCTTGAAGGTGTATATCGCCTCAACCGATGACGAAGAAGAAGAAACAAAGGGGATGTTGCCGCCACTTTCCATCGGTCAGAAACTCGACATGAGGGACATGATCGCCAAGGAACGGTTCACCCGCCCTAAGCCAAGGTATTCAGAAGCGGCATTGGTGAAAAAATTGGAGGAATTGGGCATCGGTCGTCCTTCTACTTATGCACCTACCATTTCAAGGATTACGGAGGAAACCCGTGGTTACGTTGTTCGAACGACCAAGGAGGGGGAACCTCGTGAGTACAAGGAGTGGACGCTTAAAGGGGATGAAATCAAATCGGCTACCCTAACCGAGAATCACGGTGCCATTAAGAATAAATTGGTTCCTACGGATTTAGGAAAATTGGTTTGCGACTTCTTGGATGAGCATTTCGAGGACGTCATGAATTATTCCTTTACCGCCGGGATCGAGGAGCGTTTTGACGGTATTGCGGCCGGCCAAGAGAATTGGGTCCGTATGTTGAAGGAATTCTACGGGCCTTTTCACGATACGGTAAAGGAGACGCTTGAGAAGGCGGAACGAGCTACCGGTGAAAGAATTTTAGGTAAAGATGCCGTTTCGGGTAAAACCGTTTTGGTAAGGATGTCCCGTTTTGGGCCGGTTGTCCAAATAGGTGCGCCGGATGAATTGGCGGAGGGAGAAAAGCCGAGGTACGCCAATCTCAAGCCCGGGCAAAGTATGGAAACCGTAACTTTTGAGGAGGTAGAAGATCTCTTTAAACTCCCCAAGGTCCTTGGGCACATGGAAGGCGAGGAAGTATCGGTAGGAGCCGGTAGATACGGTCCTTACGTGAAATTTGCCGGTGCTTTTATTTCATTGGCGAAAGGGGAGGATCCACTTTCCGTTTCATTGGAGCGTGCCGTTGAATTGATTCAGGAGAAGCGTAAAGCGGATGCACCGGTATGGGAGTACCAAGGCCACCCGGTTACCCGGGGTAGCGGTAGGTTCGGTCCTTTCTTGAAATGGAATGGTTTGTTCGTGAACATCCCGAGACGTTTTGAGCCGGAGTCCTTGACCCACGCGGAAATGAAGGAATTGATTGACGCAAAAATCGAGAAGGAGGCAAACCGTTTTATCCACCAATGGCCGGAGGAAAAAATTGCCGTTGAAAACGGGAGATGGGGACCATTCATCCGCTTCAAGAAGAAATCCATAAAGTTGCCGAAAAACGCGGAAGGTAAACGCATGACCCAAGAGGATGCCGAGAAACTTTCATTGGAGGACGTGAAGAAATACATCGAGGCTGAAGTCCCTGATGCTTTCGCTACGAAGAAAAAGGCGACCCGGAAAAAGTCCACTACCAAAAAGAAATAAGGATGGGTAGAAAGAAAAAAGACAATCGAGGTTTTGTTTTTTCTACCGATCCTGATTTTGAATTCGATCACTCAGAGGAGGAGGTGGAAACCTTAGAACCGTCCAAGCAGCTTCTACGCCTTTTTATTGACAGGAAAAGCCGGAAGGGCAAGGAGGTTACCCTGGTAAAAGGATTTATCGGTAGCGATGATGACCTTAAGGATTTAGGGAAATTCCTTAAATCCAAATGTGGGGTAGGGGGCTCCGTCAAGGATGGTGAAATCTTGATCCAAGGAAACCACAGGGATAAAATTTTGGATTTATTGGTTAAAGAAGGTTATTCCAAAACAAAAAAGGTTGGTGGTTAATTATTTTTCAGGATTACGTTGAAAATACTTCCTTTACCTATTTCGGATTCCACGGTTAATTTTCCTTTGTGCGCCTTTATGATTTTCATACAGGTAGCTAAGCCTATTCCTGAACCATCAAACTTTGCGTGATTGGCACTTCTTATAAATGGTTCAAATATTTTGTCTAAATCTTTTTCCGGAATTCCGGTTCCATTATCTCTTACGGAGATTATTGTTCCTGATGGAGTGGATTTTGAGGAAATCCTGATAATGGGGGAAATATTTTTATCCACGTATTTAAGGGCATTTTGAATTAAATTTTGAAATAAGATTTGAAGCAATCCTTTGTCCCCATAAATGGACGGTAAACTTTCATATTCGATAACGGCTTTTTTCTTTTCGATTTGAAACTTCAAGAGTGAGGTGATATTTGAAATTATTTCCGCTACATCGAATTTTTCATTGTTTAATTCCGAAGTTCCTATTTTCGAGAATTCCAATAAATCATCCAACAAGGTTTTCATTTGATCACTTGCTTTTAAAATAAAGTTTAAGTACTCGTGATCTAATTCCCCTTTTTTCTTTAAGAAGTTTCCGAATCCACCTATCGTTCTTATGGGTGCCCGCAAGTCGTGGGCAGCAATGGAAACGAATTGATCCAGGTATTCATTTTTTTGACGTAAAGCTTGATTTATTTCTTCATTCTTTTGATTCAGGTCTTTTTGGTATTGTAATTTTTGCTCAATGGATTTTAGTTCTAAAAGCATATTAAGGTTTTTTACCTTATTCTCTTCGTTTGCTTTTTGAATCCCTTCCTCCATTGAAAGGATTTCATCCATCAATTGGATTAATTCCGTGTGTAAATATTTTCCCTTTAGGATTTCATATTTGATTTTTAATATGATTCTTAATTTATTCAGTTCTTGATGCTGCTCGAAAAATGGGCGATGTTTTTTTATTACATCTATGGCTTCTTCCCACTTCCTGTTTTTATGTAAACATTTTACGTAACAAAGAATAGCGTCGATTCTTAGTTTTATCTCCTCCGAGGCTAAGGCTTCTTGAAAAATGCCTTCAATGGTAGCAAGAGCTTCCTTGTTTTTTCCTTTTTGTAAAAGGATTTCACTTAAATTAACCTTTGGGTATAGTTCTAGGCTAGGAATATTTTGCCCTTTTAAGGTTTCTAAGGAAATATTTAGACAGTCCATCGCCTCATCCGTTCTCCCTTCCTGGATTAAAATGTAGGCAAGGTTAGAGTGTATTTGAATAAAGATATTTATTTGAGGGTCTTCAAATTGCCTGAAATGCGAAATGGCTTGTAAGTATTCATCAATAGCTTGATTGGGTGAATTCAGTTCACCATAAATAATGGCTAAGTTGTTTTTACAAATGGTACACCTTAAATGGTTTTTATTTCGTAAGAAAAAATCGTATGCTCTATTTAAATAGTAATATGCTTCCGCAAATTTTTTTTCCTGTACCAATAGGGAACTGTAATTTAAAATTACGGATTGGTATATTTCCTCATTCCCTATTTGTTCAGCAATGGAAAGGGCATCCTCAAAATATCTTAAAGCATCGTCTAATTTGCCGAGCCTCCTTTTTATAACACCGCCATAGCTAAGGAATTTAACCCAAGCTTCCGAATGGTTTTTGCGAAATCTTTTTTGGTGTTCATCGTGAAGTTTTTCAGCGGTTTTTATTTGTCCTTTTACCCTATGGCAATAATTTATGGTGGAAAGGAAATTAGTGGCAAGATCTACTTCGTTTAATTCAAGGGAAAGCCTATATCCTTCGCTTGCATTTTCAAGCGCTCGATTAATCTTCCTATTCGAATATGAATTTATATCCGAGAGGAGTTTTTCCAGTTCCTCTTTATTCACGGATTTTCGGTAATTAAATGGTTTAATATTAAAGAGTTTTAACGGCGGAAACCATTCTTTGCTTTCCTTGCATGTCCTTATGGATTTCCACATCCATGTAGCCAAGTTCCCAAAGGACTGAGGAAGTTGTTTGCGCATGGAATTCATTGACTTCAAAGTACAACTTACCGCCTACCTTTAATTTATAACGGGCATTCAAGGCAATCGATTCATAAAAACTCTGAATTTTATCGTCATTAACGAATAGCGCCTTATGTGGTTCCCAATCCAGGACATTTTTGTGCATTAGACTTTTTTCCTTTTCCGGGATATAGGGCGGATTACTTACCACAATATCCAATCCGTCATTGATAACACTCCAATCACCGTCATCCAATGCGTCCACATTGATGAAACTAATATCCACATTATGGATTCGGGAATTATCATAAGCCAACTCAAGGCAATCTTCATCTATGTCTACGGCGGTAATTTGCCAACCGGGTCGTTTTTTTGCCAAGGTAATAGGGATACACCCGCTTCCGGTTCCGATGTCCAGCACTTCAAAATCCTTTCCGGCGGGATTTTGTTCCAAAATTAAATGAACCAACTCCTCCGTTTCGGGCCGAGGAATCAGAACCCGTTTATCGACATTGAATTTGTACCCGTAGAAATAAGCTATGCCACTTATGTACTGTAGCGGGGCACCGTCCGTGATTAATCGGCAGGTGGATATAAAATCCTCCTCTTTAATTTCGGTAGGTCTTTCTGAAGGCGCACCCGTAAGCCCCCATTTATCCTCCAATAGGTAATGGGTGAAATCCAAGGGGGATTCCTCCGGTCGATGTTCCTCAACCAGTTTCCGGATAATATCGTAAGCTTCCTTGTGAAGCATTTGGAAAAACATAGGTAGATTGACTAAACTTATAGGGCTAATGTATGAAGTTTAGCCGCAAGCTGGCTACGAAAGATCATTTTGTTTTCCCATGTGCCCGTATAGCTCCCAAGATTTTTCATTATAGGCTTTCGCGGCTTCCTCGGGGGTGTCGAACATGCCTAGGTGAATGGATTTTCCTTCATGGGAGATTACCGCCCTGAAGCGCTTGTTCTCCTTGTATACACCCATGTAGCCGGATTTCGATGTCGTTTTCCTTTGCCGTGATGCCCAGGCTCTGGAACGGTAGACCAAATTGGAAAGTCTACAATCCAATTTATTACCGTTAAGGGCACCCACTAGGTTCATCTCAGCCGACTTATGTTCGCTTAAGAAGGTTTCAGCTACCAACTTATGAAGGTAAATCGTTTCAATCTTGTAATTCCCGTTTTCCTGTTTGTGCGTTTTTTGAAAAACAGCACATCCGCTAGAATGTCTCCTGAGGTTATCCAATAACCCAATCCTCCCGTAGTGTTCGTGCTCTTCAAGGTGTTCGAAAACCGACGGGTCCAGGAAGACATAATCATCAGCATTTTTCAGCTTGATTCTTTTGTATTCCACACTCACTCATTTTAATCACGCAATGTAAACGATGACGGAGAACCGCCATTTCTTACAATCTCTCAACTCTAATATAATGTCTTTTATAAAATTTCAAGAAAAGTGACGTGATAAAAGGTTGTATTTTTACCTTAAGGAAAGAAAAATGTTAGGAGAGCACCTTTTTATGTTTATAACATTTCTTTTACGAAAATCTTGTCCCTCAGTCTTTTTGGTTTTCCCAAGAGAGGACTTTTGCTACCACTTCTCCGTAACTATTAATGCCTGCCGTGACACCCTGCGCTTTCAAGAAAGCATCATATGTATTGTTTCTAGCCTTCGGGAAAAAGTCCGGATACTTGTCGTTGTTCTCGTTAATGGCGTTTAAATCCCCTACGAATGAAGGACGCAAGGATGCCCGAAAAGCGGGATATGCCTCCTTATCCTCCGTTGAACGCATGTACCCGGTGGCAAGGTATCGCCAAAAAATAAATTCACCGGAATACCTAATAAATGGATCGTCGCTCCGAACGCAGGCAAGATATGCCAGGAAATTACAATCTCCTTCGTCGGTAATTCCCATTCCGTGTGCCATCTCATGGGCAAGGGTAAAAGGTTTTTGAAGCGGATGCAATCCCGCATCAATATTGCATTCACCCGTAAAAGGAAAATATACGCCCGAGGTACTGAATCGAAGCAGGATGCCCTTGGGTTTTAGCATCCGTCCTCTCATATCTCCCCGGAAATCATATCCTAAGACTGAAAACAAGGCATTTACTTCCTTCCTCACCATGTTCTCTATATCCTTTGGCATATCGGCATCGGTAAACGGGGCATCATCCGGTTGTAAGGATTTCCTTAAGGGGTACAAACTTGTAAGCCTGTCCTCGAGCTGCTCCCTTAGGTCTAAGTCCGTAAACGCCTCGGTTTTGAAATCCAACTTTTCCTCAATCGGTATTCTACAATAATTGAAGCCCCATAACAATAGAAACCAAAAAACAAGCCATAGGGCAATAGCAATGGTCGTATAGATAAAATTGAAAATCCTGCCTAAGCATCCTTTACCGGGACGTATGGATCTTATATAGGTACCGAATATTCGAAACACCATCCAAGGAAGAACAAGATAGACCAATGGGAAACCGAAGAATCCGGTGACCTTATCGAATCCGAATCTTATGTATTTAAATATACCTTCGGAATAAATCTCCTCGGTTAAGTAAGGCTCATTCGCCAGGAATGTCCTTATGCCTATCGCCAATAAGCCTAATACAATCCATCGTGGGCGGCGATCCTTAATCCGTTTTCTTCTTGTGGTATCATATCTTTCAATCATTTTCATGGATACTTACCTAGTAGGATTTTTTTAATGGCTTGCTTAAATATAAGGATAAGCACCATGCAAAGTACGACGGCAACAAGAAAGCTGATCCAATGGGGGAAAAGCGGTAAATCGAATTCCAGGTTGGCAAGAATTCCTTTTATGATGAATTGGGAAAGAAAAACGCCTGAAAACGCAAGGACGGAAGCCAAGATAATGCTCTTAAGGATTCGTCCTTGGTAAGGGACTGATGCTTCCTTCAAGGAGAAGCCCCTTAAAAATAGGGTCTGAATCACAGGGGTTTTTTCTTCGATTTCAATCCGGGTTACCAAGAAAAAGAGGAGACAGGATACTAATCCGGACAATAAACCTAAAAAACCGATGGCCCAAATGATTCGGTTTACCAAGGAGGACATATCTTTTCCGAAACCACCCGCGGAGTCCGTTTCCAATTCGTTTTCCTTGGCGAATTTCAGAAGCCCTGCCCTGTCATTTACTTTCATGATAAGTCGGGAAGGGGCTTTTACCTTTCCTTCCCCGAACTTTTTATTCGCTTCCTTTAAGAAAGGTTCGGGAACTACGATTGAGTTTATCCTTTTGCTAAAGCCTATTATACGGCAAGCGTAGGTCCCATAACTTCCGTTACCTTGAATATTGAGGCTTAGTTTTACTTTTTTTATGGCCCAAGGCGTCATTTTAGGAAGCCCTTGGGAAGGCGCGAATCCGAAATTATAAAGCGCTAGATAATCCGATGAGAGAATTACCGGGACCTCATCCCCTAGGGAAACATCGTTCCAACCGGGATACTCGACATCCAAAAAATTGTCGGGAACGGATTCAAAAAATGCTTCCGTCCTAAATCCTAAATTAGGGCTACTAATATTTACCCTAAAATTATTGGACAGAAAGCCACCTACTTCCTCTACTCCTGAAATAGAGGAAATGTCTTGAAGCTCCTCTTCCGAGAATCCTTTTGATCCCCCGAATGTGTCCGAGATGGTTACTTGCTTATTAATTATGAGGTAATTTTCTTCCCCTTTTTGCAAGAATGCCCAGTTCATGCCGGTTTGGACCGCCATGAGAATGAGGAAAAGCCCTACCGTTAAGGCAAGGAATGCGGTAACCCCTGAAAATTTGGTACTATTTTTAGATAATATCCTTTGACTGCTCTGCAAAACCGAGTTTTTTACAAAGGTAAAAATGTAGCGTATTGCTAAACAATGAATCTTGAATTTGGTAAGAAGAGATTTTTGGGCTGCAAAAAGCTTTCACATTATTAACTTAAAATATGTGTCACAAACCTAAACCTTCATCAAGTATCAGTAGAATTTCAAAAAAAAGGGGGTAGACCTCATTTTTTGCTCTTGTTTGTGACATTCAAATCGTAGTAAAAATAACTTAACTTGTTGATTTTCATAAATAAGTTGTGAATATAGTTTTCTCTTGTAATATGTGTTTTTTTTCGATTTGTTGCGTCTTTTTTCTAGTTCCTTGGCACAATTGTTGGCATTAACGGGATATATCGCACTGTTACATACTTCGGTTTTATAAAAACATACTTGAGAGACTTACACTACAGAACTAATGGAGACCAAATTCGCGATTAATAGAGCATACACATTTTTAAAAGCTATGGACATCAGAATCTTATTGATCCTTACCCTGAGCTTCTTCTTTTTTACAGGCGTTAGTTACGCGGGTAACAATCCTATTGAAGAAGAGGTAAAGCCAAGTGCTTGGATTGGTGAAAGCATCCAAGGGGAGGTTGAGATCAAACTTGATGCCCTTCAGCTTAAGCATTTTGAAATCTTGGTGGACGGAAATGTGTACCAAGGAGAGATAATCCCCAATTCCCAAAAGGAGATTCACGTGTACAATTTAGGAGGTATCGGTTCGGGTACTTTTTACGTCCATGCCTGGGAATGCAACGGGCTTAACATTACGGGGACTTTCCGTTCCGGTAACGAGCTAGCGGAGTACCTTACCGAAATGACTGACTCAGAGTGGAACTTTGACGTAAAGCGAGAGATTCTTTACGGCGGTGCGGAAGGTGGTTCCTATTCCCAAATGGAACTTTCCAAGATTAACGATACAGGAAATGTATATAGCATAAAGAGCGGGATGGTTCACATCACGGGAAGCATCCTTATCGAATTACCCTCCAATGCGAAAAGCGTAACGGTAAGAGACTTTACCTCAGGCATCTCCCAAACCAAGGATTTCAATTCCGGGGCTATTACCGCTAAATAATCGGAAAACAAGAGCAAATTTTTGGGAAGGCGTACCTAATGGTGCGCCTTTTGTTTTTTTTGGCACTTGGTTACCTTTGCCCAAAATTTATACCCATGCTCACCAAGGAGAGAATAGCGGAGGAGTTTAAGTTGCTCCAAGATGATATATGCGGGAAGCTTGAGGCCGAGGATGGTGGCACTTTCCACGAGGACCTATGGAGCCGGCCGGGGGGCGGAGGCGGTAGAACCCGTATTTTAACCGGAAACCATATTGAAAAAGGCGGGGTAAATTTTTCCGCCGTTCATGGTCCCATGCCGGAGAAAATCTCCTCGAAATTGGGTTTGCCTTCCTTGGATTTCTTTGCGACTGGGGTATCCATTGTCCTTCATCCCAAAAATCCCAACGTTCCTATTATTCATATGAATGTCCGTTATTTCGAAATGGATAACGGGACTTGGTGGTTTGGCGGAGGGATAGATTTGACCCCGCATTATATCACCCCTGAGGTTGCCCGGGAGTTCCACATGAAATTAAAGGCGACTTGCGATAAGCATAATCCTAGCTATTATCCGGAATTCAAAAAATGGGCGGATGATTACTTTTTCATAAAGCATAGAAAAGAAACCCGTGGTATCGGAGGTATTTTCTTTGATAGGCTTTCAGGGACGGAAGGGGAGACCAAGGAGTCAAGATTTGCCTACGTTCTTGATGTAGGAAACACTTTTTGTCCCATTTACATCCCTTTCCTACAAAATTTGAAGGAACTCCCGTTTACCCCCAAGCAAAAGGAGTGGCAATCCATCAGGAGAGGAAGGTACGTTGAGTTTAATTTGGTTTGGGACAAGGGCACTAAATTCGGTTTGGATACCGACGGAAGAACGGAATCGATTTTAATGAGCCTTCCCGCCAACGCCTCTTGGGTGTATTCCCACCAAACGGAAGCCGGAAGTCCTGAGGCATATACCTTGGAACACCTAAAAAAGGGTATTGATTGGCTTTCCTAGGGTTTATTTTTTAATTCTTTCTCTCACGCGTCCAAACTCGGATTCCTTTTCCGTAATTTTCCCGCCTAATGAAAACGGATAAACTCAAAATCGGCTTGGTTGGGGTAGGGCACCTCGGTAAAATCCATCTAAAATGCATTGGCATGGTGAATGGATGGGAGCCGGTAGGCTTTTATGATTCAAATCCTGAGGTAAGCAATACGGTTAGTAAAGCAACGGGTTGGAAAGCTTATTCCGATTTATCGGAACTCATAGCGGATTGTGACGCTATCGACGTTGTTACCCCTACGGATTCCCATTACAAAATCGCAAAGGAGGCAATCCAAGAAGGCAAGCATGTTTTTATTGAAAAACCGGTAACGAGTACCCTAGAGGAAGCCGAGGAATTAATGAGGTTGTCTTTGGAAACCGGGGCGAAAGTCCAAATCGGTCACGTGGAAAGGTTTAATCCGGTACTTGATTCCTTGGATAATAATGAAATCCAGCCTCGATTTGTGGAGGTACACAGATTAGCCCAATTCAACCCAAGGGGAACGGATGTTTCCGTTGTCATGGATTTAATGATTCATGATATTGACATCCTCCTTTACTTGATTCACTCGCCGGTAAAGGAAATTAGGGCGAATGGTGTGCCCATCGTCAGTAAATTCCCTGACATCGCCAATGCTAGGATAGAGTTTGAAAACGGTTGTGTGGCTAATTTGACCGCATCCCGCATTTCCATGAAAAACATGCGTAAAATGCGACTTTTCAGGGAGGACGCATATCTTGGCTTGGACTTCCTCGAAAAGAAATCCGAGATCATCTCACTTCATGATAGCCATCCCGGAACCGAATATGTCATGCCATTGAAAACGGAGCAGGGTGAAAAATTTATTTCGGTGAATTCGCCCGAAATTCGGGACGGAAACGCCATTAAAGAGGAATTAGAATCGTTCTATAACTGTATAGTCGATAATACCGCTCCAAAAGTTCCTTTGGATGCGGGTTACGAGGCGCTAAGAATAGCTTTTGCCATTTCCGAAAAAATTCGAAAAAACCTAGATCAGCTGCAAGCTTGATCCCGTTCCATGTTCAGGAAAAGAAGAAGACATACACTGGTTTACAAACTATTTGACTTCGTTACCGCGATGGTGGCTTGGTGCATGTTTTTCCTATTCAGGAAATGGTACATAGAAAAGGTGACTATCGGAATTGATGAGCTACTTGCTGACCAAAATTTTCTTCTCGGACTCATCGTAATCCCCGTTGGGTGGTACCTTTTTTATTCCATTTTTGACCGCTACGAGGACATCTACCGCTTAAGTCGGATGTCTGCCTTGGTTCGGACTTTCTTCTTGAGTTTCTTTGGTGTTACCTTTCTGTTTTTTGCCTTGATCCTAGATGATTTGGTCTATAATTATACGACATACTACTCCTCTTTTGCTTTTCTGTTTTGCGCCCATTTTTTCCTGACCGTCTTTTTTAGAATGGTCAACCTGACCATTGCCAGTAGGAGATTAAAATCCGGGAAGGTCGTTTTTGATACGCTCCTTATCGGAAGCAATGAAAAGGCGGCCAATCTATACAAGGAAATTACGGGGAATGAAAAAAGATTAGGCTATAATTTTATTGGTTATGTAGAGGCAAACGGAGGACATAATGATAAACTTTCAGATAGCCTGCCTAAACTGGGAAACATCAATGATATAAGCCGATTGATCAACGAGAAAGAAGTTGAAGAGGTTATTGTAGCAATTGAGACTTCCGAACATAACAGATTGAAGGACATACTAAATACCCTTAACAGTGTAAGTGAAAATGTACTGGTGAAAATTATACCGGACATGTATGACATCCTTTTGGGTAGCGTGAAAATGAATCACGTTTACGGGGCTGTTTTAATAGAGATATCCCAGGAACTAATGCCCAAATGGGAAAAAATGCTCAAACGGGTAATTGATGTCCTTGTATCAATCGTTTTCTTGACCACCTTCCTTCCCGTCTATCTATATGTTGCCCTGAGGGTGCGCTTATCTTCTCCGGGCCCTATTTTTTATCTTCAGGAAAGAATCGGGATAAACGGGAAGCCTTTTAATATCATTAAATTCCGCTCCATGCACTGCGATGCGGAAAAAGAAGGGCCTAAACTTTCCCAAGACGATGACCCAAGGATTACCAAATGGGGAAACGTAATGCGGAAGTATAGACTTGATGAATTGCCGCAATTAGTAAATGTCTTAAAAGGCGAGATGTCATTGGTAGGGCCAAGACCCGAAAGGCAGTATTTTATTGATAAAATTGTGGAGAGGGCACCGCATTACAATAAACTCCTCAAAGTACGACCCGGAATCACTTCTTGGGGACAAGTGAAATACGGTTATGCGTCTAACGTCGACGAGATGGTTCAAAGATTAAGATTCGATGTTCTTTACATTGAGAATATGTCCCTTTCCTTAGACTTCAAGATTTTATTTTACACCATTCTTGTTTTGATTCAAGGTAAAGGAAAATAAAGAATACCATGAGAACCCTTCTTGTATGGCTGTCTTTGAGTTTCATGATGCCTCTTGGTGTCTTGGGACAAGAACTAGACACCTTGTCAAAACGGAAAGGGAATTTCTTGGCGCTTCCCGCCTTGGCATATACGCCTGAAACCGGCTTTACCTTTGGGGCGGTAAGTGAGTATTATTTTGATTTTTCCGGTAATCCGGACGACCGGATGTCGAAGGTTCAATTGGCGGCATTATATACCACAAAAAAACAAATGTATTTCTCCGCCGCCACGGAGCTGTTCTCCAAGGAGGAAAAAAACTATCTATACGCGCGAGCGAAGTATTCTAAATTTATTGATAGGGATTATGGCGTAGGAAATGATGCCTCGGCAATAGTCGTTCAATATAACCAAGAAGACAACGAAATTGATACCCTGAATTACAGGGATTTTTTCTATCAATCCGCAGGGTTCGAAGCCATTTACTTGAGAAGGGTCGCTAATGATTTAATGATCGGCGGGCATTATTGGTTCGAGAGTCTTTGGGACGTAAAATCAGCGGCGGATAGTTTGGAGGTAATTCGTCAAGACCCGGATGAATTTAATAATGCTTGGTTCCGTGGGAATCGTTCAGGATTTGGTCTTGCCCTGAACTACGATACGAGAAAAAACTCCAATAATCCCCTTGATGGTACTTTTATACAGTTCCGGAATTGGTATTATCGACCGTGGTTAGGTAGTGATTTCAACTATACCACCTTTTACTTGGATGCCCGGCATTATATCAATACGGTTAAGGATCAAACACTAGCGCTTCGCTTTAAATTTGATCAACGTTATCCCCACAAAGGAAGCTACATCCCGAAATTCGATATGGGAAGGGTAGGAGGCAGGGAATTCGCCAGAGGATATTATGATGGGACGTACTTGGATAACCATCTTATGGCATGGGAAATAGAATACCGTTTGCCCCTGTTCGTGGATTACGAATCATCCTTTTTTAAATTTTGGAAACGGATTGGTGTCGTAGCTTTTGCCTCAGGGACAAGGACCTTCAATACTTGGGATGAATATTCCTTGAAAGATTGGAGGTATACCGTCGGTTTCGGAGGGAGATACCTGTTAAGCGCCGAACAACGGATAAATATCCGCCTTGATATCGGCTGGGGATTGCATCCCATTTCCGACTATAACAAACGGCACGTCGGGGTTTATGCTTATATTAGTGAAGCATTTTGATTGTATATACGATTCACCCTTGTGGTACGTTTATTGGTAAAAAGACCATATGAAAACCCTATTCCTGTCTTTTTTTCTTTTATTTTCCTTTTCCCTTACCGGGCAATCCACCAAGGAACTAAAGAAGTACGTGGATCTAATTTTGGTACACGATACGGATATTGATTTTAATGTAACACCGGGGATTATTGTCTCCATGATTGACAATGATTCCACCTACAACCTATTTTACGGAACGGCGGTAAAAGATAAGGAAATACCCCTAACGGATTCAACCGTTTTTGAAATCGGGAGTTTAACCAAAGTTTTTACGGCATCCTTATTCGCCATCCTTGCGGATGAAGGTTTTTTTGGCTTGGATTCCAAGGTTAATGATTTCCTCCCTCCTGAGTTCAGGAATGAAAACCTTCCTGACTTATCATTTGAAGAATTGATTACCCATACCTCAGGCCTTCCACGGCTCCCTAGGGATTTTGGTTTAAAACAGAGAAAACCTGATGATCCGTACGCCTACTATA